>JANLOW010000422.1:0-3430 GCA_031366785.1 Bacteroidota bacterium
TGGAGAACTGCAAGTGTTATATTAACAGATGTTAAAAGCGTAATAATTCCGAGAATAATTTGCAGAAACAACGCACTTAAAAAAAATAATATTCCTTTTTTTTGACAACTATTTATTTTAGTCATTCGCGATAAGTAAAAAAGAAAGGCCGACAAAAGGACTATCGTTCCTGCAAGAAAGCGGTGGATAAATTGAACTAGAACATGATTATCGAAAAAATTTATCCAAGCAGGTTCTAAATAAAATAATCCTTCCGGAATTATTTTTCCATTCATTAATGGAAATGTATTATAAATTTTTCCCGCATGTAATCCTGCAACAAAGGCTCCATAAATTATTTGAATAGTCACCGTTGAAAAAAGAATGTTTATTACTCTCCGGGTAATTTTTTCTGAAGTTGAATTTATTTTCCCTAATAGGATTTCCAGAGCAAAATAGAATATAAAACCAAAAGTAAAGAAGGCCGTAATAAGGTGTATAGACAACCGAATGTGGCTTACACTGGTTCTTTCCGATAATCCGCTCTTTACCATTAACCATCCTATCACTCCTTGCAAGCTGCCGAGAAAAAAAAGAAAAAGTACTTTTTTGAGAGTGCTTTTATCAAACTTTCTTTTAAAATAAAACCAAAGAAACGGAACGATAAAAACGATTCCAATAAATCTTCCAAGCAGTCGATGAATAAATTCCCACCAGAAAATCGATTTAAAATCTTCTAATTGAAAATTATAATTTATTTTTTGAAACTGAGGAATTTGTTGGTACTTCTGAAAAGCAATCTGCCATTCCTCATTGTTTAATGGAGGCAATGTTCCCATTATGGGCTTCCATTCTGTTATTGATAAACCGGATCCTGTTAATCGGGTTATACCTCCGATAACTACCATGCAGAAAATTAAAAAGCAACCGCATAATAACCAAATAGCGATCCCTTTATTATTAGAATTTATCACTAATTAATTCAATGAATTGATAAATTATTAATCATACTTAGCTTTAAGGAACCAAAGATCGCTGATCGTAAATCCAAATGTAACCTTTAGATAACGTTCAAGAATTAAATTATTTTCAAGTGTGCCTCTTTTACCAGCTTCGATTGTAAAATTAAGTAATGTTCCCGCTTTCCTGACAGGCAAGCCGAATCCTGCCGACAATCCAACATCATTAACTTTAATACTGTTAAATTTTAGATACCCGCTGTCATAATGAAACCCAATACGATATTGAATATTTTTCCAATAGGATTTTAATGCCCGTTCATTAGGTGTGTATTGGATTCCGGCGGTGACTTTCCAACTGTCGGCCAGTGAATCTTCAACACCAAGAAAAGAAAAATTACTCCATTGCTGATATGTAAAATCACTGCAAAACAACCATTTGCTTCCTTTCGATAATGAAAATCCGAAACCTGAACTGAAAGGAATACGAACATAGCCTCTTTCACCATTTGTTTGAAGGATAGTATCGCGAACTAAGATCAAAGATTCAGGAGTTCCAAAAAATTTATAACGAAATGTATTTACAAGGATAGAATTTCTGGAATGAAGGTCTGCTGTCGGAGAAGCAACAAGTCCAAGAACAAGATTCCAATCACTTTTAACTCTTCTTTGAACAACATTTTTTTCCATAAAAGAAGCTGCTGCAATTTCCTGTGTAAGTTGATTTTTTAAAGAATAGTTTTCCGGCGAAGTATCTCCTTTTTTATTATTGATTAAGTTATTTAATGAATCTTTTAATAAAGAAATTTTCTTTTCAAGAAAAAGAATGGAATCACTTTTCGCCAATCGAAGGCTGTCCATTTTATATTGAATTCCTCCAATAAAATGAAACCATCCAACAGTTGTGTTTGATTTGATTGAAGTATTAAAATAATATGGATTGCTGTAGGATACAATCCGGTCATTATTTAAAACACCAAAAAGGTATTCTGTATTTAATCCAATGGAAAGTTTTTTGGAAACTTTAAATCCTGTTCCGATATGAAAATTATTTATACCTCCTGAACCTTCATAGTTAAATATTTCATCATCTCCAAACGGATTTATGGTCTTGGTTGTAACAGAATATCCTATCTTACTATAAGGAAGTAATCCAAAGCCCAGAGACCATTTCTGGCGTGTAATGGGAAAAGCAAAATCAAAATAAGAAACAGAAGCTGTATTTGTACGATGGCGCGAATTATTTGTCTTAAACTCATTTTGTTTAAAATCAATACCACCTTCATAGGTCGTATATATAAGAGCAGAATAAGCAGCCGGGTTTCCATAATTAATATGTCCGGGCTGGCTAAGGCCGATTTCAGTTCCACCCAGACTTAAATTATGAGCGAAGGTAATCGAGTTTAGGTCGCCAATTCCAAATCTTGAGTAGGGAGAACTTGTTGCATTCTGAGCCTGTAAATTATTGACACAGGAGATTAAAAACAAAAATGCAAAAATGTTAAAAAGTACGACAGGTATTTTATTCTGGATTCTCAAATTAATTTTATTGACAGTTCTGTTTATAACAATTAATAAAAGGATATTCTTTTAAAATATCCAAATAATTTTATTGTAAGCAGATAAACTGAATTTATTTTTGAAAGCGTTTAGCTATATTATATCTGATAATTTCATTTAAACCAATATTTACCAGATCTTCGGCGACAAAGATGCTTAATTTTAAGTCTTCTGCAAAATGGTTAGCATCTCCGCCTGTTAAAATAATTTGCAATGACTTGTATTTAGATTTATACCTATGAATAAACCCTTTCATCTCTTCGCAAATTCCAATTATTACTCCTGTTTGTATTGCTTTAACGGTTGATCTGCCTGTTAATTCTGTTATTTTCGATTCTTTTACTAAGGGTAATTTGCCTGTAAATTGATGCAATGATTTAAATCGCATTTGAAGTCCGGGAGAAATACTGCCTCCAAGATATTCTTTCCTTGAATTAATAAAATCATATTTAATACAGGTTCCGACATCAATAATCAATACATTTTTCCCCGGAAATAAAAAAGCTCCGGCAATAGCATTGGCCAGACGGTCTTTACCCAAGGTAGCGGGGGTTTCATAAAGATTTTTTACCGGAACTGAAGTTGAAGCAGTTAACTTTTTTAAATGCGGTAGTTTGTTTAGTGCATTTAAAATTGGTTTTTTAACCTCAACCACGGAAGAAAGCATTGAATTTTTAATGGGGAACTTATTGAGCAGGCGTTCAATATGAACGGAAGTCAAGGTTTCTGAAACATTTCTGTATACAGGAATAGTGTCCTCAAAAACAAGCGTCTTGATAAAGGAATTTCCTATGTCTATGGTCAGATTCATCAAAGATATTTGGCTGCAATTTATTCTGATAGAAGATACATGATACCTAAAACTAAATATATTTTGGAGGACATGTTTTTTTCATACTTTTGCCGGCCTGATGGTGATGTAGCTCAGTTGG
>JANLOW010000429.1:0-2849 GCA_031366785.1 Bacteroidota bacterium
AAAGTCTTTTAGTAGCGATTTTCAAATCAACATTACTTTCTATTAGTGTTTGTATGGTATGCGACGTGTGCCATATCCGGTTTTAGTTTTGCAATGTGTGGTTTGTGTCTCGCTGGGTGTGAATTGTTTTGGGTGATATTGTTACTGTAAATGCACAGATTGTTTACAAGGACATTATCCCTGATATTACGGATACCGGCTATACAACTTTAACTTATCCATTGGATATGAATAATGATGGAACAACAGACTTTAATATTCTTTATTATAAAAGTTCAACAAATACTTGTGGTAATTGTCAATTTAATGACAGACATAATTGGTATGTTAAAATTACTCCGCTCAATGGAAATGAAGTCGCTGATTCTATAATTAATTTGTCTAAAGCTCTTGACTATAATCAGTTGATTGATTCAGCTTCGTATTTATAGTATGCTAATTCCGCTCAACTCATGAAACAAATGAATTTTATTTGCTTGACGCTTTTTTTGTTTTTCACCTTACGATACTTCATATACAAACGGGCTATGGCTCTCCGGCACAGATAAATATTTGGGATTAAAATTTCATTCAGGAGGTAATACCTATTATGGTTGGGCAAGATTAACTGTAATAACAACTGTACCACTGTTTTTTGGAGGATTTACTATTAGGGATTATGCTTACAACAGTGTGCCCAATCAATTTATTCTAGCCGGGTAAACAACTACCACAGGAATTATTGAAAATTCTTTTGCTTCATCAATAAATCTTTTTCCTAACCCAACAACCAATCAACTCACTATCGCTTTGGGAAGTAACAACAGAAAAATTGAAGTAACCATCGCTGACATTACCGGAAAAATAATTTACTCAACAACGGCAAGTGAAACGCAAAAGATTTTGCAGAGGGAGTTTACGTTGTGCAAATTCAAGCAGCAGAATTTACAGTAACGAAAAAACTCATTGTTGCAAAATAAAGTTAATGCGTAATTGAACGAAACAACTTCGTAATAACAGTCGGGTATTCGCATAGCAGTAAGATTAAAAGAAATAAAAAAAAGAAGGGCTTTGATAAGTAAACAAAGAGTTGTGCTTCTAATGAACAGTGACTCGTCATGAAAATAGTTTACAGTTTAGTTAGTTAATCCTGTTCCTGGTTTACAATAGTGGTTTTTTTTCGATAATAATTCTTCCATAATTTTTCTGTTTGGATTTTAGTTTTAGTGTGATGAATTTGATTGGGTGTAAAGTTGCTGATGCTCATATGAGGTCTTTCGGTGTTGTAAAGTTCAATTACTGCTTTTAGCAACACTTTATCCTGATTATTTGTACTGACTTGATAATTGTCGAGATACTCATCCTTTATTATTCCATTTACTCTTTCGGCAGTGGCATTTTCCAGAAGATCTTCATTTTCTGTCATGCAAATCAGCATGTCTTCATCATATTAAATTACTTTCCAAATTGAAACATTAAAGTAAAAAATTAACTTTGACAAAAAAATAAATGGAAACCCACGCACACCACTTACATAAAGCACCCGGAAATAGTTTCCGGCATTACTTTTTTGAATTTTTTATGTTATTTCTGGCAGTATTTTGTGGGTTTTTAGTTGAAAATTTCAGAGAACACAAAATTGAAATTGATCGGGCAAGTGAACTGGCCAAACATTTTTATGATGAATTAAAAAACGACTCTATAACAGCAGTATTAAAAGTCAATAATAGAATCAGGCAGGAAAATTCTTTAAAGTATCTGATGAAATATTTTAAAGACAGCAGCCTCACAAATGTATCCAAATCATTTGCTATAAATTTTGAATATGGTATCAACTTCCGAACTCCTTCAGTTTTTGAGCCACGAACTATTATTCTTGAACAACTGAAAAATTCAGGCTCGCTTCGTTATTTCAGAAATGAAGAAATACAAAATTTCATTGGTGATCTAACAGTAGCCATAAGCAATATTAAAGACAGGCAAGATCTCGAATCAAAGGCGCGATTCGACTATCTAAATCCCATATTAGTAAACCAACACGATTTCGATTTCTGGATAGCAATAACCAACGATTCAAAAAAAGATTTTTTAAAAGCCATAGGTGAATATTCAAAAAATGATACTACAATTCCTTTTCATTTAAAGGGCATGGAGAAAATTGATAAGAAATACATTATTAATTCAATTGGCTTTTATTGCTATAATGCCATAACTTCCACTCGGCAGGTCCATATTCAAAAATATATTGATGTGAATGCACAATTACTTTCTGTTCTACGTAAAGAATATCACCTAAATTAATTTCCCCTTAATAAAATATATGAAATGTCACTGACCTACATTATACCAATTTTAATATTTATTGTTTTTGTAATTTATAGAAATAGAAGAAGAAAGTAATTTTTTATATTTACAAAATGAAAAAATATATACTCAGTGCATTTCTTCTATTAACAATTTATACAAATGCACAAACATTAGTTGACACAAACAAAGTTTGGAATGTTGTATCATGCTTAAACTTTGGTCCATGCGGTACTACTACCTTTCATTTTGGGGGAGATACTATAATTGGAAATTATTTCTATAAAAAAATCATAGTAAATAATGTTTCTTCGTTCTTTAATTTTTTCCCTATTCCTGTTGCGGCAAGGGAAAATTTAAACACTAAACAAATTTACTTTCACGATGGAAGCAATGAATACCTGGGTTACGACTTTTCATTGTCAAAAGGTGACACTTTCACTACTAATTTTACAGGTTGCAGCCGTCAAATGATTGTTGACTCGATAGATATGATTACACTTCTAAACGGAGAATTGCGAAAACGAATTCGTTTTTCAGGGTCGGATACATGGATAGAAGGAATT
>JANLOW010000482.1:0-8336 GCA_031366785.1 Bacteroidota bacterium
TTGAATTTTATGTGTAAGTTGAATGCACAAACTTTACCTCAACAAACTGATCCCGATGAGATCATTTTCTGCGGAGCAACTCCGGCATTTGCGAATGCAGCAAATATCAATGCTAGGTTAGGTGGTCCCGGGCAAACACCCATAGGCTCCTTCCCTGCTAACTTAGTTGTACAATGTGGATATTTCAGGTTATATTTTGAAGATCTTTTAACTGGATCGAATTATGGTTTTGCTGATCCAACAGATGGCCCCAATCGAATTAATACTGCTTGTCAGGTTTTTACATATATCAGCAGTGTCATTCAACCACTTGATCCCAATGAATTGATCGATATACATTTTCTTCAATCAGCTTTTCTTGGAGGGGGAGCATATGCCAATGCATCACCAATTTTTCCAGCAAGTTTTCTTTCAAGTGGTGGCGTTGATCCAGGCTATGTTTTTACGCACATTAATAGTGGAGTGGATCCTGATGTAACTACATATGATGGCATTATAACGGTAGATTTTACTTGGCCTTATTTGAATACTGTCACAGATTTTACAGGTTGTCAGATAGATTTATTTTCAGTGTTATTACATGAAGCAACGCATACTTTAGGATGGATTTCTCTAATTGATGTAGATGCTTTTCAAGTGCCTATTGGTGGAGGTACTTTGCAAAATAGTTTCTCGAAATATGATTATGATTTTTTATATTATGGTGATATTTTCACGAACGGCCCTTTTACGAAGCTTCTATCACCAGCTTTAACCTTACTTAATACACCAGGTTGTCTTGCGGAGGGAAAAATATGGACTTATGGACTTGGTGTTGGAAGTGTAGATCAGCCGATTGCATCTGGACCGCCAGCAGGCGGTTGGTCTTGGGATTATGCCGGTTTTCAACCTGGAAGATCTTTATCTCACATGGATGGAGGAATGCTTGTTTATTCCTCAAGAGGGTTTCTTGCACCGGGTTTTACTCCAGAATATGTAATGACAGATGGCTATTCAAGAAGAGGCGTAAAGAGAAGAACATATGCTCTACAAGAATTAAGATTGTTGAGTAACTTGGGCTATAATTTGTATGTAACAAATAATAATACACCACCATATTCAACAAAAAATGTTTACGAAAACAATACAAACTATTTGGATCATGGTGGACTATGGGCGGAATTTGGAATTACTCCGGATGCCATAACTACGAATTGCAATCCTGTTACAATCGATCTTTCTGCTATGCAAACTGCTCTCCAACTTGTAGATGCCGAAAATGATCCAATTATATTTGAACCAGGAAGCATCTATAATATAAGAGGATGTGGTAATGGAGGAAACAATCATTCTCAACTTGTGCAAACATCTCCATCAACCATAATTTTCACTCCTCGATCTGATTTTGTAGGAAGAGCGCAATTTGGATTTCATTTATCTGATGGGATAGAAAAAGGTCAATTTGTTGTTTATACAATTGACGTAACAGCCGATGGATGCTTTAATTGTCCCTCGAATTTAATCATAAATGGAGGTTATGAAGAGGGTACCGAAGTAACAACTCTTGCAAATCAAAGTATAGTTAATTCAGCAGTAAGATTGGAAGTTGAAGGCAGGTACTCATCAGGAAGAAATTTTTCTGATGCTCACTTGGGAAATTACTATAGTTGGAATTGGTATCCTGGCGGAGGAACGATAATTCGTGATTCCTATAGTGAATGCCCAACAATAAGTGTCGAAAACAATTATTTTGGATACTATCATTTCAGTCTTCCAACAGTAGGATTGTTCGGTCATCCAAATTCAACAAGTGATCGCTTTGTAACCTTAAGTAACGATTTAAATGTTTCAACTTTATGTTCAAATGTTCAAAACTGTCATAAATATGAATTGAGTTTTGATGTTAATAGTGTGAATTATAATGCACAACTACCAATTACTATAGGATTTACAGACGATGTTAATTCATTTAATAATCCTGTGCATACTTATAACTATTCATTTTCCCAAGCTATTCCTGTAGCATCCGGAGCATGGAATAATGTTGTTATACCTTTTTATTATTGCGGAACGGATCCGTCAAATTATTTGAACATTGAAGCACCTTTCTTTAACTACGCCACTTCTCGAATTTATATAGATAATTTGCAGCTAATTGAAGTGGCAATTCCTGCACTTGCAATCGATGCTGGCCCAAACATTTCGGTAACTCCTATTTGCAATACCCCAGGTTGTACTAATCTGAATGTTGACATTACAAATATTACTCCGGATGATGAAAGATGCGGAATGACATTTCTATGGTCACCTGCCACAGCACTTAGTGACCCAACACTTCCAAACCCTGTTGCCTGCCCTACAAGCACAACAACTTATACGGTTACAGTTACTGATGCATGCGGTCAAACGGCAACGGATCAGGTTACCGTTACAGTACTTCCTGACGCAGGATGTTTTTCTATCACTCAAACTGATCCTCCATGTGCGTATGCTGGTTTTCCTGTAACGTATACAATTACCATAAATAACTTCAACTCAACTTCACAAGCAGTTTCAATAACTGATGTTCTACCACCATCTTCTACTTTTGTTCTTACTGGCACTAATCCTTTCCCGACAAATCCGACGACTGTGACGCTTGCGCCAGGTCCAAATGTATTTACAATTACAGGATACTTTTTGGAAGTGGGTGATTGCTCAACTGACGGAAATCACTCCAATGAAATCACAATGGTAACCATGGGTGGCACTTATACTTCAACTGGCTGTGCTTGTATTCTACAGGGTTGTCCAATGATCATGTATGGTCATAGCGACTGTGTTGCCAATAATCCTGTTCCGATGGAACTTGGAGTACATACAATGATTTCTAATGTGGAAAGGATAGTAGTTAGTTTCAGATATCCGGATTTTATCTCACCACCTACTAGTGTCCCAGGGTTCTTGAGCACAACGATGTACAGCTCACCTCATGCTATAACATCAGTAAATATGTTAACTACTCCTGCAAACTTCCTTTATGTTGCAGGCGTTCAATACAAAGTTGCTACTTATGAAGTAATTTTTACAAGCCCGGTTAATGTTTCACCTGCATACACCTTTTTTACTGTCAATTTTTCTTATTCAAATCCTTCAGGAAGGCCATTAGGCCAAAACACTTTTTTGGCTTGGGTTGGTTCGCCAATTGGAGGAGACTATCACACTGATGTATATGTGACCGGATCACCAACTACTCCATTGACTCCTTGGACGCAAGGATACCATGTATTCTTCTCTGGTTGTCCCGATGCCCCATCATTGCTTGATGCATCTTTTAGGTATGAACAAGTTCCGTGTACAGGTATCCTAAATGTCTTTGCAAATTATCCTTCTCCTACTGCAATTCATACATGGCAATGGGGACAAGGACTTTCTACTCCTTTAAACGGAGCACAAAATGCTTCTTGGGATTACCTTGCAACTCATACTGACAACTTTGGTGTTTCACAAACAGGAGCACCTGGCACTTATACTCTTATACATACAGTAATAGATAACGGAGTATTCGCAGCAGAAACGCTTCAGGTTGTAATTGTCGGCCCATGCTGTACAGATCCTGATTATAAAGTAATGCATAATGAAGATTTATCTTCAACACAAGGTTCTGGCTATTCAGGAGGTACTATAGAAATTGAAGGCACTTTCTATATTGACAACTCATTTACCATCGATGGTGGTGCACATATAATTATGGAGCCGGGTGCAAAAATTGTTGTCCTTAGCGGCGGAACTCTAGTTTTGCAAAACGTCTTGATGAATGCATGTACAAACATGTATGAAGGTATAATTCTAAGAGAGGGTGGAAGTTTTTATGGGATAGATGCAACAATTGAAGATGCAGATATTGCACTTTTTGCGAATGACAAAACAACATTTGATATTAGGGGCTGTAATTTCAATAATAATAATATCGGAGTGAAAACTCCTGTGAATCCTGTTGATGCTATTAATAATATTCCATTCGTTATTTATGGATGCGAGTTCAGCCTTACCAATTTATTAAAAGGATATTATACAGGCCAACAAATTCATGGCAGTGTTCCATTCGCCGGAATTGTATTTAATAATATGCTTGGAGATATAGGTGGCGTAGGCAAACCAGAAAATTATTTTGAAAATCTTAATTGTGGCATAGTAAGTGAACAATCGTCTTTGAATATTCGGAATTGCAAGTTTGAAAATATTATTGATGAACAATTTTATGCCATACCATATATGGGAAGTGCAATTTATTCTAAAGGTGGCAAAGGATCTTTCAATATATTGTTCGAACCATTAGACGCTCAATCAACTGCTTATCCTACAGTTCACAATTGCGGGTTTGGAATTTATATGATTAAAATAAATTCTATTACGAAAGGTGTCAGGATGGATAATGTCGGCAAAGGAGCTTTCATCACGAAGAATACCAAAGGACTAACAACTAATATCAACCAATGCAATATTTTTGCGGTTGATATCGGAGCTCACTTATTTGACAACGCCGGTTCCGGTGGAATCAACATTGTAAATAACAACATTACCACTTACCATGATAAAGGCTATGGCATTCTTGCGGAAGAGCTAACGATTGCAAAACATAAACTTCTATGTGCAAATAACGTTGTGAATTCTTGGGGATCCTATGTAGGTATACGACTAATTAATTCGGAAGGAGATGTAGTTCAGGATAATCTTGTTACATCTACTTATTCAAGTTCACAAGGTTGGATTGGAATAAATCAGCAAGGATGCGCTCTGAACATTATTTCATGTAATGAGGTTACCGGAAGCCATACAGATCCTGATAGGATGAACATTGCGATCAAAAGTGAAGTAAGTGATAAGGGTTATATTGCTTGCAATACTACAAATGAGACATATTATGGCATTGAATTCGACGGCGTAAATGCTTCAACTGATCTTAAAGCGAATCAACTTAATCATCATGGAGAAGGCTTACACATCAATAGCAATGGGATAATTGGTACGCAACAACATAGAGCTAATTCATGGAACGGTCCATTTAACAGTTCGTTCGGTGCAAATAATCTCAATTCATCTGGCTTTGGACTTACATCATCACAATTTGAAGTTAATACTAGCTCTCCTCCAATTAATCCTACAATACCAGGAGCAAATGCAGGATGGTTTATTCTTGATCCGGGTGGGGTAAATGCTGAATGCAAAGTAGATGATTGCCATAAACAAACCCATGAAGGAGGTGGAGAAGGAGATCCAATTAGCCTTGAAAGAATGATTGCAAACGGGCAGATTACTACAATTGATTTTTTGCCTGAATCACAAGAGATCGCTAAAGAATATTTATATGAAAGGATTCTTCGTGATTCAACACTTCTTGACGATTCTTTATTTGCAGCATTCTTCACAAGCCATTCTAATCTTCCAGCAGGAATAATGACTGAGATCAAAATGAAAATTGATTATCTAAAAAATTATGATCATGCATATATTATTGCTCATGAAAGCATTGATTTAGTTATCAAAGCTGATGAAGACAGCATACACCATCTCGATAGTCTAATAATCCTTAACGGTCAAAGCACAACTTATACTAATTTAATTGATGCACTTCGTAACAGGATAAATACAAATCAAACAGCATTGATTACTTTAGAAAACCTACGTGAACAGAACCTCACAAGCTACAAGGTAAATGCAATTTCTGAGAATTACAGTTCTTACCCAAGTGAATTGCCGCAAATTAACGAAAAACGAGTAAATGAAATTTATTTGTATATGATTTCAGAAAGTTTCACACGGCTTGATCAAAACCAGGTTTTAACACTTTATGAAATAGCGCATCAATGCCCTTATGCCGGAGGCAAAGCAGTTTACCAAGCACGGACAATCTACAAATTGGTGAATGAAAGTGAGGAGTATGACGATCTTTATACTTGTGCTACTAATGGAATATACAGAAAAGCTACAAACTCAGTGTCAGTTCCAATTAATAATCTCAATATTTTCCCAAATCCAACAACAGATATTGCAACAATTAATTTCATCGGTGAGCAGAGTGAAAACTGTACATTAGAAATTTTCTCAATCGAAGGAGAAAAAATCCAACAAATTGATCTCCCATGTGATAAAAATAGCGTAGACGTTTCTACATCTGAAATAAATGCCGGAATCTACATTGTTAAAATATATAGTAATAACATGTTGATCGGATTGGGCAAATTAGGCGTCGTACATTAATTTGTCTAAATTTACAATAGCAGCCCGAATACTCGGGCTGCTATTAATATTATGAGAACACTATTAATTCTCCTTTTACTTTGTCTTTCATTTTGTGGTTATTCGCAATTTCAAAGCGCAAACTACTTAGTAGGATATACCACAGGTTTGGACTCTTTTACAACTACCATGAGAGCACGGATCAATTTTGATTCCGGATTTCAAGCAATTCCCGAAGCAAGACCAATGAAATTTGTTGGTGCACAAGCTAATATTTCGGACAGTATGGGAAATATTGTTATTGCCACAAATGGAGTTTATGTTGCGGACGCAACCGGAAATTTTATGGATAATGGAGAAGATTTAAATCCGGGACAATATACTTCTGATTTTAGCGATGGAATTCCTTTTGCTTCTGCAAATGTAATTGTCCCTTTTCCGGGCCTGCAAAATCAATTCGTGATTTTTCATATGACGGGAAATTATGATGCAAATTTAGCAGCTACAGAAATTTACTATTCTGTTGTTGATCTGAATCAGAATGGCGGCTTAGGTAGGGTTATTTCAAAAAATCTGATTGCTGTTCAGGATACTTTTAGCTACGGAATTGCCGCATGTAAGCATGCAAATGGAAGAGATTGGTGGATCGTTGCTCTTAAAGACAGTTCAGATATTATTTACAAAATACTCTTAACTCCAGATGGAATCTCATTAATATCTACTCAGCATCTGAATGTTCCTGTAACCTACATGAATGCTACTCAACCTCTTTTTAGTCCAGATGGGAATAAATTTGCATATTCGGGTTCTGATGGTTTTAGTGGTTCTTGGATCTTCAATGTTCGATTATTTGATTTTGACCGTTGTTCAGGTATATTTTCAAATGAAAGAGTGATCGATTGTTCTGATTCGTACCCAGGCATCGGATTAGCATTTTCACGAAGTTCTCAATTATTATATGCATCATCGACATATCATATCTTTCAAATGAGAACTGATAGTGTTGCTCAGTCTTCTCTTGATTCCGTAGCTACAAATGATGGCTATTATTCCCCAAACCCTCCATTGTTAGACGACTTCTGGTATATGTATCTGGCAAACGACGACAAGATATATATTACAGCTGGTAACAGTGTGATTGATATGCATTATATAAATTTCCCCGACAGTAGTGGAATAGCTTGTGATGTTAGACAACATGCTATTCGACTTCCTTGTTATAATAACAGAACTGTGCCCAATCATCCTAATTATACTTTAGGCCCTGTTCAAAATAGTACTTGTGATACCATCACTGCGATCGGAGAACTCCCTCAAAATTTGCTTCCGAAACTAAGCGTTTACTATAATTCAAATTTGCAAAATGCTTTTTTACAAGCATATGATATCCGAGGAAATCATTTCAAAATAATACTCACTGATATTTCCGGAAGAATTCTTTTTGTAGAAGACGGAAAAACTATTGCTGGTTATTTTTCGAAGAATATTCCTATGGAGAATTTAGCATCGGGAGTTTATTTGGTAACGATTGTTACAGAGAAAGAAAAGCTATCAGGGAAGATTGTGAAAGAGTAAGTTGTTTTTTCTTTTCCTCTTACCAACAATTCCCACTCGATAACATTCCTCATCATCTCACATCACCCATTGCACCTGTCACCCCGCCCATGTATTCTCGCAGAAAAAAGACATGGACGCATTTGAACAAATCATTGGTCAACTACTGGTTGAAGAAAAATATTGGGTAAGGCATTCCGTTAAGATTGACCTCACGCCTAAAGAGAAAAGAAGCATCAACAAACCTTCCACGCCAAGGCCGGAGATTGATATAGTGGCATATAGCACAACAAAAGATACAATTTATCTGCTTGAGGTGAAGTCTTATCTGGATAGTCCCGGTGTTGTTTATGAGCATGTAGCTATTGAACAGGACGAACAGTCAGGTCGTTACAAGCTGCTTACAGCAAAGAACTACCGGGAAACACTGGCGAAACGGTTACATCAGGATTGGTTCAAATCCGGTCACATTCGAAAAAGTACAAGGATTTCATTCGGACTAATTGCCGGAAAGGTTTACCGGAATAGAGAACTTGAGCTCCGGGAATACTTCGAAAAGCAAGGCTGGTTGTTCTGGGGGCCGG
>JANLOW010000006.1:0-2826 GCA_031366785.1 Bacteroidota bacterium
CTGCCTTTCACTGTGAAGTTGTCAACGCGGCCTGTTCCTCCGGTAACAGTTCCTCCAGAGATTGATACAGTAGACCTGTCTGTAACTCTGAAATAAACAGTACTTAAATTATTAATCGCAGTAACGGCACTCAGATCAAAGGTATTTGTCAAGGCACGATTAAAAGATCCGGCACTGAATGAAGTTGATGCAAGGCTGTAATTAGCGAAATCATTAAATGTTGATCCATTTATACTCCATTGAAGTTTAAAATCACGCGGACCAGTGCTACTTCCTGCCTGATCAACTGAAACTATAATTTTTGAATAAGAAGTTGTATTCACTACAAATTGATAATAATCACCAACTTTCCAATTAGTAGAAGACATAGATTTTGAACTACCATTTCCGACAGGATTTGTCCATACAGTATTAGCGAGTGCATGAACAGCTGAAACAGCTGAACCGCCTGTTTGTGCACCTCCGTCGGCAACTACTGAACCTGCACTAACATTCGCAGTTGTACCAGTATTGGTAGTTGTAAATAGTCCTTCGAACGTCCATTTAGCAATGTCAACAGAAGGGCCTTCGGTTGAAGTGACAGGAGTATGAAATATACCGCTAGAAGTATTACATCCATCTGTAGTACATGCATTGCCATCATCTTGAATTGGATTCGGAATATGCGTCGGGCCGGTTAAGGAATTACATCCATCCGTAGTACAAACATTTCCGTCATCTACAATTGCATTGGTAATATGCGACGGACCCGTCATTGAATTACATCCATCCCTTGTGCAGAGATTACCATCATCGATGCTAACAGGAGAATGAGAAACGATTCCGGTTAATGGATCACAATTATCAGTGGTACAGGCATCGCCATCATTTGAATTAGAAATTGCAACAATGGTTGTAGCGGTAGCCGTGCATCCGTTTTCATTAGTAACAGTAACAGTATAATTACCTGCATTAGCAGAGGTAACATTTGCTATACTTGGATTTTGCAGTGTAGAAGTAAATCCATTCGCACCCGTCCAGCTATAGCTTGTTCCTCCGCTTGAAGTTAGGTTAAGTGTACCGTTTGTACATAAAGGGCTGTTTGAAGATGCCACAACAACCGGAAATAAAAAGATTGTAATATTATTTCCATTATCACTTCCTATAACAACAGGATTACTACTTACCACTCTTATTCTGTATCCTACACCATTGGGTGTATTGTTTGGAATTGTGCAGGATATTGTTCCGCTGGTATTGCTAACTAAAGTTCCAATGGTTATTGCAGATGTAAAATTCCCTGATGCATCGCTGAGTTCGGCGGTGAAGGTGTTTGCATTACAATACCCAAAAGTACCATTGATTGTAAATGGCACACTTACGCTTGATCCGGAGCAATAACTACTTGGAGAAACAGTTCCGGTAATAAGAGTAGGGTTTGGTTGATATTCCCAGAAATCATCATGCAAATAGGAAGCAAAGTAATTGACACCGGTACCAACATAACCCTTATTTCCGACACTGAATCCAACAGAAGAAGTAATTGAAAGAGGATAATCTGCAATTTGTGACCAGCTATCGGTTTCCTGATTGTATTCCCAAATATCATTGTTGGTAGCATCTCCTCCGCCTGTCCATTCTCCCAATCCTAAATATCCTCTATTCCCAATGCTAAAACTAATTGCTTTCATTCTTCCAACACCACCAAAATCCGTTTTTTGATTCCATGTATTGTTTAGTGGATCGTATTCCCAAAATTCTTTACTTAAATTATTACCTCCAGCGAAACCAGTTCCGATATACCCTTTATTACCAATAGAGAATCCAGAAGCAACATCCAAAGTATGAGGGAAATTTAATTGCTGAATCCATGAATCAGTAATAGGGTTGTATTCCCAAAAATCACTAGTTCGGTTTCCGGTATTGTTGCTTCCGGTACCAATATATCCTTTATTGTTAACACATAATCCAACAGCTCCAGTTCTTGGACCACCTGGAAAATTAGTTTTTTGAGCCCAGCTATTTGTTAAAGGGTCGTATTCCCAGAAATCATTTCTATAGGCTGAACCATCCCATCCAGTTCCAATATATCCTTTGGAACCAATGCTGAAACCAACTGCATTCTCACGTACCCCACCTCCAAAATTTGCTTTCTGTGTCCAAACATTAGTTGAAGGATCGTATTGCCAGAAATCATTTTTGTAATCGTTATAATCTTCTCCGAGTCCTATATATCCTTTTATGCCAATACTAAAACCAACTGCTCTTGCCCTAACCCCTCCTCCAAAATTTGTTTTTTGCGTCCAAGTATTAATGGGAATAGTTGCATTGACTATAACATTACTATAATTATTACATCCTAAATTATTTGCGCACTTAACATAACAAGTGTATGTAGCATTTAAATTCGACTGCGTGAAAATAATTGTGGCGTAAGTAGAATTATAATTAGATCCGCCACTGAAAGCTGAGCCATTCCAAAAAGTTGTACCGCCATCATTCGACCAAGCATAAATCCAGTTGTTGCCATTACAATAACTACCTCCGGATGCATTGGCAGTAAGTATTATTGCAGCTCCCGGACAAGCAAGCAAAGAACCTGCTGTGCCGTTTGCTTTTGCAGTTAATGTTGGTGCGGTGCATGAACCTATTAAAATTGCCACACTGCCACTGGAACTGCAGCTTTGATTTCTATCGTAACTTATCATAATAGTACCACTGCCACCGTCAAAACCCGACCAACCATTTGAGGCACGTCCACCGCCACCGCCACCGCCTAAACCGTTGGTGCCTGCTGTTCCAGCAGCACCACCATCGCCGCCACCACCAAGTCCTCCATTGTAGCCA
>JANLOW010000009.1:0-22274 GCA_031366785.1 Bacteroidota bacterium
TTTTCTCATTTGACGATGTGTAATTCCATCAATAAAACTGTTATTCGAAATATAGGCCAATACACCCTCGCCGTTTTTATCAATAAAGTGTTGACCAAACCGAATAAATTTTATATAATCATCATCCAAATTTATTTTCCGCTCATTCAAATCCTTTTTATAATCAACAATCAAATTTTGTATCCACTCGCTCTTATTACTACTACTAACAGAATAAGGCGGATTCCCCATCACAACCATCACCGGTGTATCTCTCTTCACCTGGTTGGCTTCATTGGCTTCGGAGCTGAGCCAGTTTGAGAAGAGTGTTCCGGTTTCGGGATGGTGTTCTTCGAGACTGTTGGTGAGATAGATTCTGAAGCGCTGATCCTTGGTTGGCTTGTAGCCTGTTTCGGTTAAAAGTAAATCGAGTTTCAGATGCGCCATGGCATACGAGGCCATGAGCAATTCGAAACCATTCAATCTCGGAATGAGATGCTTGTCGACGTAATTACTCCAGATGCCTTGCTGTCCTTCAAATTTTTTATAGATAAGTTTTACAACTTCGGCGAGAAAAGTTCCTGTGCCCGTCGCCGGATCGAGGATCTGCACCTTATGAACTTCTTCTTCGTATTCTCTTTGTCCGGCCTTGTATCGTTTGTCGTGGGTAGGAATTTTTACTTTGATCTTTGTTTTCGTAGTGTCGGCTAAGCCATCCTTCAGATTAAATTCAGTTTTCAGAATGTCATCAACTGCTCTTACAATAAAATTAACGACGGGCTCCGGCGTGTACCAAACGCCGCGGGCTTTACGGAGTTTCGGATCGTATTCGGAAAGAAACGTTTCATAAAAATGAATGATAGGATCACTTTGATGCGTTGCAGTTCCGAAATCTTTTAAAAGTGCTTTTACATCAACAGCATTAAACAAGTCGGCGAGTGCATCAACGATCCATTTGATCCGGCTGTCGAGATCGTAACCGGCTATGTATTGAAAAAGTTTTCGGAGGAAAGGATTTGTCTTCGGAATTAATTCCGCCGCTTCTTGTCTTGTAAAATTTTGCAGCGACGGATCGTGAAGCCGCGCGGCGAACATTCCATAAGCAATCGTCTGCGCATAGATGTCGGCAAATTCTTTTTCGGTAATATCATGAATGAGAATTTGCTTGAATGCTTTCAATTGCTCGTTCAAGGTATTGTTGGCACCTTCGTGCAGTTCGAGATTATCGGTCTCTGTTGTTCCGTTAAGCGCTTTCTCAATGACTTCTGCTAAAAGTTTAGCTTTTACCGCCATCATTTGGGCAAGCTTTTTAGCAGATTTAATTGTTTGTCCTTTAAACGCAGAAAAGTCTTTGATTAAATTTGAGAAAGTATCATAATTTTCCGGGAGGGGAATTATTTTTTTCGCTTCTGTATTTCCAAGACTTATTGTTGTTACTAATTCTCCTTCTTTAAAAAAATGAAAATCGAGGTAGTTGGTGATTATTAAATTTTCGAGGTAGTTTTTATACCTGTCAAATTGTTCCTTGTTATTTTTATTACTAAGGTCAGCCCCAAGGTCTTTTGCTTCGATGTATCCAACAGGAATATTTTTTTTAGTAAGAATATAATCTGGTGCACCGCAGGCAATATGAGAAGGTTCATTCGTTACCATAATGCCCGGCAGCATATTTTCTAATAAATGCTGAAGATCGCCACGGTAGCTATGCTCGGTAGAAATGCCTGTTTTATAACGGCCGTTTAATTTTTGTATGTAATCGTTGATTGTCATGTAGTGATGCAATATAGTAATATTAAGAGTTCGATATTTTTGATTTAAGAACAAGCCTTCGTGCTGAAAAACATTATGGCTTGCGGTCTTCGATTAACTTCCTATGGCAAGAACATATGTGTCTTGTTAATTTTGAAATTTAGTTTCATCACAGCTAAAAATATTGGGCTAAAGCCCATACTGTCTCTATATTTAAACCTCGGCCTGAAGGCCGGGGCAATTATAAATGATATTGCCCCGGCCTTCAGGCCGAGGTTTAAAGAATACTTTCAAATCTGGCTTTAGCCAAAATTTACAATTGATAGTCTAAAGCAAATGCAAGAGCTATCAGGAGTTGAATTATAAAGTCAGCTTCCCTCCAAAATCATCAATCGTTAATCATTATTCGATATTCAATTTTTTAAATCCTTCAAATTTTTATTCTACTTTTGATTCTATTATCCACTTTATGGATATTAAAACTCAAAACTTTATATGTCAGATTGGAGTATCATATTAATCACCCTTCTTTTTTCTGCTTTCTCTTCGGGAACAGAAATTGCTTTTCTTTCTGCGAATAAATTGCGTATAGAACTTGATCGAAGTCAGGGAAGTTTTTCTGCACGCATACTCTGGAATTTTGTAAAGTCGCCGTCACGTTTTATTGCAAGCATGCTCATTGCAAATAATATTGCGTTAGTCATCTATAGTATAATAATGTCAGAACACCTAATGACTCGCGAATGGCTGCGAATGCAGCTTCCAAATCAATTGCATGGAAACGGAATGTTACTGGTTATTCAAACATTTCTTAGTACGATTATAATTCTTGTTGCTGCAGAATTTATTCCTAAAGCAGTTTTCAGAATTAATCCGAATGCTACATTGAGCCTGTTAGCAATACCTATACGAATGCTTTATTATTTACTGTCTCCTATTGTATGGATTATCATTAACCTTTCCCGATTCTTCATGAGAATATTATTCAAAATAGATTTCCATGAAGAACGACCGGTCTTCGGTCGTGTTGATCTAGATTTATACATAAGAGAACTTACGTCTAAAAATAACCAGGTCGAGGAAATGGATACGGAGATTCGTATTTTTCAAAACGCTCTTGACTTCAAAGAAGTGAAAGTTCGCGAATGTATGATTCCGAGAAATGAAATTGTTTCCATCAATGTTGAACAACCGGTAAGCGAATTATTGAAACTTTTTGTAGAAACAAAACTCTCAAAAATACTTGTCTTTCGAGATAGCATCGACAATATCATCGGCTTCGTCCATTCATCGGAGATGTTCAATCAGCCGGCAGATATTACACACATGTTGCTTCCTGTTACAATTGTTCCTGAAGTAATGAGTGCAAATGAAGTACTGAAACAATTTACGAATATGCACAGAAGTGTTGCTGTAATCGTTGACGAATATGGCGGAACAGCTGGAATGGTAACCATTGAAGATGTGATAGAAGAAATTTTTGGTGAAATACACGATGAACATGATGTTCCGGAAGAAACAGAAAAGAAAATTGGGGAAGGGGAATATATTTTTTCGGGAAGACTCGAAATCAATTATCTGAATAAAAAATATGACTTAAATATTCCAGAACACGAAGACTATGAAACTCTCGGAGGTTTTATTTTTCAAAATCATGAAAGCATTCCAGAAACAAATGAAGAAATAATTATTCCACCATTTACGATAGTCGTACAAAAAGTAAAACACAATCGAATTGAACAGGTGAAATTGAAAGTGATTAATGCTTAATAATTTACTTTGTCAATAAATTAATTATTTAACTTTTTGAAAATTAAGATTTTAACTAGGGTTTGATTGTATGAAGAATATCTATTGCTTTCTCCGTTTTCTAAATTTAATATTCTCTTTTAAAGCTTATTTTCAATACTTATCGTTTTAGTCCTTCAATTACGAATAAAAACGTATCTTCGCCACCTCAAAAAAAAACTAAAATCATTCAGCTATGGCTGTATTAGGCAAAATCAGAAAAAGAGTAGGATTACTAATAGGTTTTATTGGTGTTTCCTTGCTATTATTTATTCTCGGCGATGTTATAACCTCTAATTCAGGACTTCTGAAAAGTAATTCAGATGTAATAGGTGTAATTGGTGGTGAAAAGGTGCATTACCAAGAATTCGAAAAACGAGTTCAAACTCTAATTGACAATTACAAGATAAATTCAAAGACAGAAACTGTTGATCCTAATACACAGGAAATGTTTCGTGAACAAGCATGGAATATGTATATTAATGACAATATTCTTGTCAAACAATATGAAAATCTTGGATTATCGTGCAGTCCTGAAGAATTATATGAAATGTGCACTGGAAGAAATCCAAATCCTCAGATCAAACAAGCTTTTACAGACCCTAAAACGGGTCAATTTGACCCTAATGCAGTTGTTAGATTCTTAAAAGATCTACCAAATCGTGAAGAATCAATTCAAAGACAATGGAGAACTTTTGAAGATGAAATAAAAGCAGAACGTGTTGGTGAAAAATATAAGAACCTAATAAAAAATGGTTTATTCATCACTACTGAAGAGGCAAAAAGAAATTATGAAGAATCTCAAAGAATAGCCTCTGTGCGCATTATCCGTCTTGACTATACACCTATTCCTGATTCGTCTGTGAAATTTGAAGAAAGTGACCTTAAAGCATATTACAATGAAAATAAAGACAAATATAAACAGGTAGAAACAATTCGTAAGGCAGAATATATTACTTATGATGTTGCCCCATCATCGGACGACAGAGAACAAGTTTTAAGTTGGATTACTTCAAAGAAAAATGAGTTTATGGAAAGCACCAATGATGCTCTTTTCGTGAACCAAAATAGTGATACTCCTTTCGATTCAATTTATCATATTAAAGGATCATTCAAGCCTGAAGTTGATTCTATTTTATTTTCTTCATCCATAGGAACTATTGTTGGACCATTAGAAGATGGAAAAAGTGTTAAATTATGGAAATTGTCTGCAGATAAGTTTGTTCCAGATTCTGTTAAGGCAAGACATATTCTTTTGAAGATTGAAAATAATGATACTTCCAAAACTCTTGCAAAAGCTGATAGTTTAAAGAATGCAATTAAAAAAGGTTCTAAGTTTGAAGAACTAGCAAAATTATTTTCTCAAGATGGCTCAGCTTCAAAAGGTGGTGAGGTCGGATGGTTTCGATCAGGAATGATGGTACCGCAATTCAATGATGCTTGTTTCAATGGTAAAAAAGGTGACATGCCTATAGTTACTACTCAATTTGGGGTACACTTGATTGAAGTTTTGGATAAAGGACCTTCTACTAAACAAATTCAGGTAGCTGTAGTTGAACGAAAAATTGAACCATCACAGAAAACTTTTGATTTGATTTATAATAAAGCAAGTGAATTTGCTTCAAAAAATTCGACAGGGGAAAGTTTTGATAGTTCAATTGTTAAGTTGGGCTTAAATAAAAGAATTGCAGAGAATATTAAAGAGAACGATAAAAACATTCCAGGACTTGATCAGCCTCGTGAGCTGGTACGTTGGGCTTATGCCGCAAAAAAAGGTGACATTTCCAAGGTATTTACTTTTGGTGATAAATATGTTATTGCACACTTAATAGAAATCCGTGAAAAAGGATATTTACCACTCGAATCTGTAAAAGATCAAATAACTTCTGAAGTCCGTAAACAGAAAAAAGCTGAATTACTTATTGAAAAATTAAATAAAGCTACAGCAACAAGCATTGATGCTATCGGTAAAAATCTTAATGTAGAGCCAATCGATGTTGAAAACGTTTCTATGTCGAATAACTTTATTGTTTCTGTTGGAAATGAACCAACGGTGGTAGGAACCATTTTTTCACTCAAAACAAATCAAGTTTCCAAACCGATTAAGGGAGAAAACGCTGCTTTTGTAGTTTCTGTAAAAAGTTTTAAGGAACCTAATCCAACGAATGATTATTCTTCTATTGTTAAACAATTAATTGACCAACGTATCTCTCGCAGCGACTATGAAATTTTTAATGCTTTAAAAGAAAAGGCTAACATTGAAGATAACCGAGGAAAGTTTAATTAATAGGAAGACAGGTATATTTTGATTATTACTCTTGGCTTTCTTTTTTAATGCAGCCCAAATGTCCTGACTAAATCTGAATTCACGTTAGCAGAATGACAATTAACACATTGATCTCCTTTTAGCAAAGCTGAATACTCTGTATTACCATTTGAACTAATTTCACTCCATACCCAACCGGATCCATTATTAGCAGTATTTTTAAGTTTATACATAATAACGTAACTCACTAACGGTCCTCCTTTCTGATTATAAACTTCTTTTACAATCATAGATTCATCAGGGAAAGAAGAATACAATAATTTATCCATTGAACTATTCATTGCTGAGCTGGCTTTGGGATTAAAGCGAATACGAACAAAAGGAATATGCGGACTTTCAACGTCAGCGATTAATGTATCGCTTCTATTCTTGTAATACGTAAACGATGAAACATTTTGTGCAAGATTTAAAAGTGTTTCATCAGAAACTATAGTTCCTTCTTCTTTATCCGAAACACAAGAAGAAATACAAGCAATAATTAATAAAGAAATTAAAACCCATCTAAGCATTTAATATTAAAGGTATGAATTATGATTTAATTTCATTTAAAATATTTAACGTAAAATCTGCAATCGATACGCATCTAGTTTAATAAAAATAAAGAGCAAGATTGTAAAAGACCATAATGAGGAACCACCGTAGCTGAAAAAAGGTAAAGGAATTCCAATAACAGGTGCTAAACCGATCGTCATTCCTATATTAATCAAAAGGTGAAAAAAAAGAATTGAGGCAACACCATAACCATAAATTCTTGAATATGGAGAACGTTGTCTTTCGGCCACATAAATAAGTCTTCCGAGCAAAGCGGTAAACAAACCTAAAACAATAAAACTTCCTACAAAACCCCATTCTTCTCCAACTGTACAGAAAATAAAATCGGTACTTTGTTCCGGAACGAAATCAAATTTTGTTTGTGTTCCATGTAAAAACCCTTTTCCGAAAAATCCACCTGAGCCTATGGCAATCTTACTTTGATTAACATTATAACCGGCCCCTTTGAGGTCGATATCATTGCCGAGTAAAACATCAATTCGACCACGCTGATGTTCCTGCAAAACATGATTGTAAACATAGTCAACACTAAATACAAGTGATATTGTAATAAAAGCCCCGGAGAGAATAATGATAAGATTTCTCCTGTTTTTTCTTGCAAGAAGAATAAATAGAAAAGCAATTGCTGCAATAATGCTTATCAGTATTGTTTTTTTCACCAACAATGCCAGTACAAACAAAGCAACAAGTATTAATCCCAAAAGAAGAAAATTACCAGAAAGCCCTTCCCGGTAAAGCACAAATATGAATGAGGCAAAGACCATAGCAGAACCTGTATCATTTTGTAATAAAATTATTATCGCTGGTAGTCCGAGAATTAAAGCAGAAATCATTTTCGTCTTGGTCTCCTTCATCCGTATACCAAGGGTACTCAGATATTTTGCGAGAGCCATATTTGTGGCAAACTTTGCAAATTCTGCCGGCTGTAATTTAAATGATCCTATATCGATCCATCCAAAAGAACCTTTTACATCCCGTGCAAAAACAAACGTCGATAAGCACAAAAGTATAATTAAACCATAAATGGGATATGAGAAAGCGGCATAAAATTTTCCATCAATAATGAGAATCATCATAGCAATAAAAAAAGAGCCGGCTATCCACAATGTTTGTTTACCATAATTTTGCGACAGGTCGAAAATGCTTTTGTGATCATCATCATAAACTGCTGCATAAATATTTAGCCAACCTATAATAACCATGATGATAAAAATGGAAACGAGTAACCAATCTGTATTTTGTAATATTCCTTTTTGATCTCTCACTTTTTCAGACTTGTTAAATCGGTTTTAACAGGTGATACTTGCTGGTTATTTTTTTTATTTTCTCCTGAAATTTTTTTCTCCTGATAAATTTTTGGTGTTATCACTCCCTCGATCATTCTTTTTTCAAGCTGAGGTCTTGAAATCGAATCCATTAAATATTTTTCAATCATCAATGTAGCAATGGGTGCACCCCAATCAGAGCCCCATCCGCCGTTTTCTACCATTATGCCTATTGCAATTTTAGGATTTTCTCTGGGGGCAAATCCAACAAAGAGTGAATGATCTCTTCCATGTGGATTTTGAGCTGTACCTGTTTTTCCACAAATAGAAATTCCCTTAATTTTAGACGCTGCCGCAGTACCCGATTCTACTGCGCTCTCCATTCCATCTATTACAATATCAAAATAAGATGGATCAATATCGGTAAAATTCTTTTGATAAAATTTTTTGTCAGGTATCGATTTGTTTCCTATTTTTTTTGCGATGTGAGGAATGAAAAAATATCCCTTATTGGCAATTATACACATGGTATTAGCCATTTGTAAAGGAGTAATTCCTAATTCTCCCTGGCCGATAGAAAGAGAGACAACCGTTGAAGATCTCCATTTATTTTTTCCGAAATATTTATCGTAATACTCTATAGTCGGTACATTCCCTTTTAATTCCTGTGGAAGATCGCTGAATAATCTTTTTCCGATTCCAAAGGTAAGTACGTGATTTCTCCATACCTGATACCCTTCAGCTGTTGAACCGAATTTTCTTTGATCGATAATACTTCGAAAAACATAACAATGGTACGTATTGCAAGAATGTGCAATAGCAGATTCAAGACTTAATAAACCATGACGTGCATCACACTTTACTGTAAGTGATCCCATGTGATAACCGCCATCGCAGTAATAGCTTGTCATTGGGTTCAATACTCCTTCCTGTTCACCAATCAGATCATTAATTAATTTAAATGTAGATCCGGGCGGATAATAAGCCATCAGTGCCCGATTAAACAATGGCTTCACAGGATCCAACAATAATTGCACATAATTTTTTGTTCTTGCCCTTCCAACTAACAAATTTGGATCATACGAAGGATTACTTATGCATGCAAGAATTTCGCCTGTCGATGGCTCTATAGCTACAACTGCTCCAACTTTATTTTGCATTAATAATTCACCGTATTTTTGGAGTTTGGCATCGAGTGAGAGCATTAATATTTCTCCGGCAACTGAAGCAGTATCATAGCGGCCATCCTGAAAACTGCCCTTTTCTCTGTTGAAGACATCAACAAGTATTCTTCTGACTCCTCTCCGTCCGCGTAAAACATTTTCATACGATTGTTCTATACCACTTTTACCTATATAATCACCCTCTTTATAATAAGGATTTTTTCTTATAGTGCTTGTATCAACTTCACCGATGTATCCGAACAAGTGTGCTGCCATAGGGTCCGGATATTTTCTTAATGTCCGCAGCTGCACGAAAAATCCTGAAAACTTATATAGTTTTTCCTGAAAAGTTGCATAGGTTTCTACCGACAATTGTTTTTCAAACACAGAAGCCTTAACGGGTGAATATGCTTTTGCTTTTTTATATTTTTCGGAATATTCTTCAATAGTTATACCTATTAGGTTGCAAAGTTCAAGACTGTCGATATTTTTTGCCTGCTTAGGAATGATCATCAGATCATAAACAGGTTCATTATAAACGAGAAGTTTTCCCTTACGATCATAAATTAATCCTCTGGCCGGAAAATCTGTTATTGGTCTTATTACATTATTGTTTGCTGACAACTTATAACTGTCATCAACCACCTGAATATAAAACAAGCGCATCAGATAGACGGAGATTACCGAAAAGAAAATTAGATAAATAATTGCTTTCCTATCTGAAGAAACGTGCATTTTTTTTCGATTGTCCGAATAAATATTCGCCGATTAATATCAGCGTAATAGTAATAACAGAATTAAGTATTGCTTTAAAGAATGTGATGAAGAATTCACTGAATCGAAATACTTCAAGATAGAAACACATAAGATGATGTAATATTACCATAATACTCAGGTAAGTAATAAACCAATTGAATCCCATTACTTGAGGAATAAGTTTTGTATCGGATTCATAACCATCCCGTGGAGCAATAAGTCTCAGTACACCCGGACGGGCAAATGCCATAAAAACAGTTGCGGCTGCATGCATTCCTCCGGAGCTACCAAACATATCAATTGTAATACCGGTTATAAATGCTACAATAAGTAACAACCAGTTAGGAGTTTCCACCGGTAATAATAGAATAAAAAGCACATAAACATATGGATTTACATAACCATTCCATTGTATATGATTTAATATTACAACTTGAATCCCTACAAGGAAAAGAAAACGTAAAAGTTGTGTAATAATTTTAACGATCATTTTTTAATGGCTCCTCCAATGCTTTTTGTTCATCTTTAAAAAGATTACTGATAACATAAACATAAGAAAGTCTTCCAAAGGGTGTTGAAAGTTTTACTTTAATATCCTGAAAATTATTTCCTCCTGAAGCATTTACTTCATCTACGGTACCGACCATGACCCCTTCCGGAAAAATTGCAGAAAAAGAACTGGTAATTATTGTATCGCCTTTAAGAACCTTAACGTGTTTGGCTATATCATTCAATGTACCATGAGTTTCATCGTAACCATCCCATACCATCGAACCCAGATAACCACTCTTTTTTATTCGGGCACTGAATCGTGAATCTTTATGAAGAAATGAAATTACAGTTGAATAATGTTCCGAGACATCTTTTACTATTCCAACAATACCATCACTGCATATTACACCCATTTCAGGTTTTATTCCCTGCTTACTTCCTTTATTAAGTGTAAGATAATTATTTCTCCGGTTTGTGGAATTATTGATAACCTTAGCAGTCATAAAAGTAAACTGCTGTTTTAGTAATGTATCTGAACTGATATGCTTTAATGCACTATCTACATAAAACACATCAGGTAAAAGCGTTTTTAAAGATGCATTTTCTCTGGACAGAGCATCGTTGGTGGCACGTAGATTTATATAATCAGTTACAGCACTAACAACTGTATTCGTTTTTGCTGCAATAGCATTTGCAGAATTTATAAAAGTTGTGCGTTTAAAATTATTATTCTGTACAATAATATAACCGCACAAGGTCTCTAACAGAAGGAAAAAAATAAAGAAATTATACTTCCATAAGAAGAGAAAGAGGTTGCGCATTTCTCGTTTACGTTGAGGATTTAAGGCTCAACGTTTTATTTCTCGTTTTACGTTGAAAGATCAACGTTTATTACGGTATAAGGAATTTGAACCGGGATATATTTTTCAAAGCTATACCTGTTCCTCTGACAACAGCACGTAATGGATCTTCTGCTACGTGTACCGGTAATTTAGTTTTAAGAGCAATTCGTTGATCAAGTCCCCGAAGCAATGCACCTCCACCGGTCAGATATATTCCTGTACGATAAATATCGGCAGATAATTCGGGCGGTGTCATTTCTAGTGCTTTTAATATTGCTTCTTCAACTTTTGAAATTGATTTATCGAGAGCATGAGCAATTTCTGAATAACTTACAGTAATTTCTTTCGGAATACCGGTCATTAAATCACGGCCATGCACTGCAAAATCTGGTGGTGGATTTTCTAATTCCGGAAGCGCCGATCCTACTTCGATTTTAATTCGTTCAGCTGATCGCTCACCGATAAGTATATTATGCTGACGACGCATATAATCCCAGATATCATTGGTAAAACCATCTCCGGCAACTCGAATTGACTGATCACAGACGATTCCTCCAAGAGCGATGACGGCAATTTCACTCGTACCACCGCCAATATCGATAATCATATTTCCCATCGGCTCCTCTACATCAATACCAATTCCAATAGCAGCAGCCATAGGTTCATGAATAAGATAAACTTCCTTAGCTCCGGCATGCTCAGCCGAATCTCTAACTGCCCGCTTTTCAACTTCCGTAATTCCTGAAGGAATACAAATTACCATCCTTAATGAAGGCGTAAATAAACTGCCTTTAGGAGTAAGCATTTTTATCATACCCCGAATCATATGTTCTGCAGCATCAAAATCTGCTATAACTCCATCTTTAAGTGGTCGAACGGTTTTAATATTTTCATGCGTTTTTCCATGCATAAGCATAGCTTGCTTTCCAACCGCTATAACTTTTCCGGTTGTACGGTCGATAGCGACGATCGAAGGTTCATCCACTACAACCTTATCATTATGAATGATAAGAGTATTAGCGGTACCTAAGTCTATTGCAATTTCTTGTGTTAAAAAATCAAACAACCCCATGTCTGCAATTAAATATTTGTTGGAATTATAAACCCTCTATACGTCAAATGTACATAGATGGTTTGGTTCATTTGTAATTTTGAATAGCGAATATTTTATAGATACTGATTTTAATCCTAATTATTTTTTTGATAAATATATAACAATATTTATCAGCTAATAAGGTAATAAGATGAATATTAGGATAAAATCACAATACTCTATTCAAATAAAACTGTACACTTTCCACTATTGATTATTCGCTTTTCAATGTTTAAAGTGTCGAAAGCCAGTCATAGCCATAATTAAATGATGACAATTACAATAATCGACAGACTCTTGATCTTTGATAGAACCTCCCGGTTGAATAATTGCTTTTATTCCTGCATTACCGGCAATTTCTACACAATCCGGAAATGGAAAAAATGCATCACTGGCCATAACTGCTCCATTTAAATCAAAACCAAAATGTCTGGCTTTGCTAATTGCCTGAAGTAAAGAATCTACTCTCGATGTCTGTCCAACTCCGCACCCAAGCATTTGTTTATTTTTTACAAGTACTATTGCATTAGACTTCAAATGTTTCACAACCTTATTAGCAAATTCCAGATCATTAAACTGTTCAGGTGAAGGCCTTTTAATGGTAACTACCTGCATATCTTTTATAATTTCTGAATGGTTGTCCAAGTCTTGATAAGCAACTCCATTCAATATTGTCCTGAATTGTTTAACGGGCATAGCCGTTTTTTTCTGAAGAAGTAAAATGCGGTTTTTTTTCTGTCTCAAAATGTTAAGCGCCTCTTCATCAAAACCGGGTGTTATAAGAACTTCAAAAAAAATCTTATTCATCTCTGTAGCTGTCTTTATGTCTACCTGTTGATTCGTACAAATTATTCCTCCATAAGCTGAAACGGTATCCGCTTCAAGCGCTTGATTCCATGCATCAAACAAGTTGGCACGAGACGCAAGCCCGCAGGCATTTGTATGCTTAATTATTGCAACCGTTGGCTCAGAAAATTCTGCCATCAGTGAAACAGCAGCATCAATGTCTAACATATTATTATACGAAATTTCTTTTCCATTCAGTTGATCAAAAAGTTCATTGAAATCTCCAAAAAATATTGCTTTCTGATGCGGATTTTCACCGTAACGTAAGGTCCGATATTTTTGAACGCTGCTTTTAAAAACAGGCAAATCCTCTGTCCGGTTAAAAAAATTAAAAATGCCTGTATCATAATGAGATGAAACATTAAAAGCAACGGATGCCATTAATTTACGCTCATTTAATGAAGATGTACCACTATTTTCTTCTAATATTTTGGAGAGAAACGGATATTGATCAACGGAAGGTATTATAAGTACATCATTAAAATTTTTTGCCGCCGCCCTAATCAATGAAATACCACCAATATCTATTTTCTCAATTATTTCTGATTCATTTGCATTCGCTACAACCGTTGATTCAAAAGGATAAAGATCAACAATAACAAGGTCTATATCGGGTATATTATGTTCTTTTATTTCTCTTCGATCATCCTGATTTCCTCTTCGATTAAGAATTCCTCCGAAAATACCGGGATGCAAAGTTTTAACCCTGCCACCTAAAATGGAAGGAAAATTGGTAATTGCTTCTACAGAAATTACCGGTATATTTAATGATTCTATAAATTCTTTCGAACCGCCGGTTGCATAAAGCTTTATTGAAAGCTCATGCATTTTGCGAATAATCCCTTCAAGGTTTTCTTTCTGATAAACAGAAATCAATGCACTACTTATTTTTTTATCTGTTTCCAATAATTGCATAAGACCGCAATTTTAGGAAAATAAGAGGAGTTTTGTACGTTGTTGGGGAAATATTTATCAAGTATCAGGTATCGAGTATCAAGTATCAAGATTTGAGTTAAGAAAGATGTTTCGGGAATGGGGTAAAACTTATACTATTTTATGTTTTGTAAAAGCGTCTGATTTTTTCTGTATTTTTTCAAAGTGAATCTTTAAATTTCGCGGATAGTTTTTTCTTTTACTAAGACTTACAGATTATTAAAAATAAGATGTTTATTCTTTTAAGTATTTTGCGGAAAACAAGAATTATCTGCCTGACAATCATTAATTTCATATTTTGATTCAAGTTATTGTTACAAAGAGGTTAAAATATTGATAAGTGACACTTTACCTATGTTATAATCAATATTAAACTCTACTTTTGATTTATCGAATGAAAACAAATGCCTCTCTTTTTTTAAGACTATTTCGTGAAAGTTTTCTTTTTGCTATACAAGCCTTACGCGTCAATAAATTAAGAACTTTTTTATCACTCCTTGGAATAACCATTGGTATCTTTGCAATAATTTCTGTTTTCACCGTAACAGATTCATTAGAAAGAAAAATAAGAAAGGACGTTTCTTCGCTTGGGAATAATGTAATCTATGTTCAAAAATGGCCTTGGGTCCCCGATGGTGACGGCGAATACCCGTGGTGGAAATATATGAACCGGCCTTTACCGGGAATTAAAGAAATGTCGGAACTTGAAAAAAAAACTTCAACTATTTCGTCCCTTGCTTATGTTGCCATAGTCAATGGTCAAACTATAAAATTTAAAAGCAGCTCAGTAGAAAACTGTCAAATTGTTTGTGCCTCGCACGACTACGACCTCATTAAAAATTTCGATTTAACAGGCGGAAGATATTTTACCGAAAATGAATCAAACTCCGGAAGTCCTGTCGGAATAATTGGCGCTGATATCAATGAAGCCTTTTTCCCTCTGGAGAATGGTTTAGGAAAACAATTAACTATTAGAGGTTTTAAAATTAATATCATTGGAACCTTAAAAAAAGAAGGAAGTAGTCTGGTCGACAATTCTTTTGATAATTGTGTAATTATCCCAGTTAATTTTGCACGCAGTCTCGTTAATGTCCGGTCTGATGATCTGGATCCATTTATTGTTGTCAAAGCTAAAGATGGAATTGCTATGACAGAAATGAAAGATGAGCTTTATGGAATGATGCGCTCGGTCAGAAAGTTATCACCTCGGGAATCCGATGACTTTGCATTAAACGAAACAAGTCTTTTGTCAAATGGTCTTGATGAATTGTTTACAACACTTGGACTTGCAGGATGGATAATTGGTGGTTTTTCTATTCTTGTCGGTGGTTTCGGAATAGCAAATATTATGTTTGTCTCCGTTAAAGAACGAACACCAATCATTGGGATTCAAAAATCGTTGGGCTCAAAGAATTATTTTATACTTCTTCAATTTCTTGTGGAAGCCATCGTACTTTGCATTATCGGAGGCTGCATAGGGTTAATCCTTGTTCTATTTTTATCGATTGCAGCCTCTAATGCCACAGGATTTGACCTTGCATTAACAATGGGAAATATTTTAATGGGAGTTACCATTTCTGCATCCATTGGCGTAATTAGCGGCTATGTTCCTGCATTGCAAGCTTCAAGAATGAACCCTGTCGATGCAATACGGGCCAATTAAATGGATTAATTTCTTTTTAATTTATTTTTTTAAGTTTGCTAAATAAATATTATCAGAAATTAGAATATGTATTTAAAAAGAAGGCTTTCAGGCATTCTTAATTTCGCTTTTACTTTGCTAAGCTATTTTATAGTTTCTTGCGGCTCTGACCGTCAAGGTGATGAAATAGGTACAATAAAAAATAACAATTATCCGGATTTTTATGATGCAAGAAAAAATGAAATTTTTATTGCAAATAATATAAATGGTCCTGAAGACAAATCTGTTTTTGCAGATAAAATCTCTACTTCCTGGACGCGATTTTCATCAGGTTCAATTACACGTCTTGCCATACTTCTTACCGATACAAATGCTTCATGGTTAGGAATCGCTCATGGTTTAAAATCAATCGGTGTTCCATTTATTATAACTACAGATTATAGAAAAGCTATCCAACATAATGTATTAATGGTATATCCAATTGTTTCAGGTGCTTCTCTATCGCCCGATGCTTTACAGGCTCTAGCAGCTTATCCACGTAATGGAGGAACCTTGATTGGCATTCAGGTTTTAGGAGCATTGAATGAAATTTTTGGATTTGAAGAACCGATTCCTAGCAAACAGCACTTTGAAATTAAAATTTTAAAAGATTCTAATACTTACGTAACAAGCGAATTCATTGATCAGAAAGAATTAGGAATTTCTCTTGGGAATAAAGAAAAGTTCAAAGAAACTATTGGCACTTACAGTTATTCTAAACCTCATATTGCACCGATTGCAACGTATGAAGATAAATCTGCCGCTATCACACAAAAATTCTATGAAACCGGAAGTGCCTACGCTTTTGGTTTTGATATAGGCTTTCTGATTCTTAAAGGACACAATATCCGTAACCAGGATTTTAACAGATCTCCTGTAAATAATTTCGAGCCAACTATTGATGTTGTATTACGTTTGATAAAAAATATTTATCTACAGGGTGATAGAGATGCTTCATATATATGTACAGTTCCCTATAACAAAAGCCTTTCTGTTTGCATAACTCATAATATCAATTTTGCAAAAGCTCTGGATAATGCATTAGCATTTGCTCAAGAAGAAAAGAAAATGAATATTCATTCTTCTTATTTTATACAAACAAAATATATTAATGATAGACACGATCGTATATTCAATAGCATAGAAGATTTTAAAAAACTTAGAATGATTTCTCAGGCTGGTATGGATATTCAAAGTAATTCCGTTTCCGGTTCACCATTATTTGATCAATTCCCTCAAGGAACCGGCGATGAAGTTTATCCAAGCTACCGTCCCTATGTTATGGCCTGGGAAAAAACCTATCACGGAACTATCTTCGGTGAAATGAGAGTCAGCAGATTTCTAATTGATCGCTTCGTCCCCGGAAATATTACAACAGCTTTTCGTTCAAGCTATCTTTATACTCCATTTACATATCCTCAAAGTTTGCTTGCAAGCGGATACCGATTTAGCTCTTCTGTTCCAGCCAATGCAGCACTTACTCATTTTCCTTTTCAACTCAATTACAACAGAGAGTATGATTCAGAGGTTCAGGCATTTGAATTCCCGGTAACGGATGATGATGAAATTCCTCCTTTTACTGTAGATCGAGCAAAAAATGCAATCGCTCTTGCCAAAAAAATCTCCCGTTATGGTGGTTGTTTCATTGGACAGGTACATCCTAATTCGACCGGATTAATGGTTGAAAAGAAATTTATTGCTGCTATCAAAGATGAAGCATGGATAGGAACAATAAATGATTTTGGATTATGGTGGGCTGCCCGTAACGAAGTTACTCTCGATGTTAATTATTTTAATGACAGAAGAGTAGTTACTGTTTCTGTTCCAAAACGAATGGAAGGATTAGCCATTATGTTACCTCTTCGTTCAACACCTGTCTCTGTAGAAGGAGGTGGTAAATATTCTGTTGACGGCAAACTCATCATTTTTGAATTGGCTGAAGGTTTAATTCGAATCACACTCAATAATTAGTTTATTCGTTAATTTGTTAATTAGCTGATTAGTTAAACTTAATTCATTTTACCCAAAAGTTCCGCCAGTTGGCGGATGACATGCTTTTTTATTGTGTAATGTCGTTCACCCTTCTCCAATCAATTCTCATATATAAATTACAAATATTGATTGGAGGCGGGTGAACGACACTCGTTATCCAATGCCCTGTCATCCGCCAACTGGCGGAACTTTTGGGTTTAAAGCATGCAAAATCGAATCAACTAATTAGCTAATTAAAGAAAGCGCTTCATTCGCTTGTGCAACTGTTTCAATATCCCTGATTGTTAAAGAAAGGCGTGACTTATCCTCTTTTAATCGGCATTTGTTAGAATTCTTTTGAACGTACTTTAATATCGTAGAAAAAACTTCTGACTGATAAAAAAACGAAGCAGGATTACTCACAAAATATCCAATAAAGCGCTTATTTTTTAAAAGTATTTTTTCAAAACCCAGCTTTTCTGCTATCCATCTTAATCTAATGGTAGAAAGTAATTCTATGGCAGGTTTCGGAAGATTACCAAATCGATCACGTAATTGATTTTCAAATTCGACAAGTTTTTCTTCTGAACTTATATTGTCAAGTTCTTTATACAATAATAATCTTTCCGAAACACTATTTACAAAATCCGAGGGAAGAAGTATTTCCATATCTGTATCGATCTGACAATCGGAAACAAATTTCTTTTCTTCTCTCTCATGAATAAATAAATCAGCAAATTCTGTTTCTTTCAGTTCCTGTATTGCTTCATCAAGAATCTTATGATACATTTCAAATCCAATCTCCGAAATAAATCCGCTTTGCTCACCACCAAGTAAATTTCCCGCTCCGCGAATATCAAGATCGCGCATGGCTACATTAAAACCTGAACCCAGATCTGAAAATTCTTCTATCGCTTTCAATCGCTGTTTCGCCTCATTCGTTAAAACGGATAGTGGAGGAGCCAATAAATAACAATATGCTTTTTTGTTTGATCTCCCTACTCTGCCTCGCATCTGATGAAGATCGCTCAATCCAAAATTCTGAGCTTGGTTTATTATAATCGTATTTGCATTCGGTATATCAATCCCCGATTCAATAATAGTGGTAGATACCAAAACATCACTTTCTCCCTCTATAAATGTCATTAATGTTTCTTCCAACTTTGCTCCATCCATCTGTCCATGCCCGACGGCTACACTTGCCTGCGGACAAAGACGCATTATCATCGCTGCAACTTGGTGAATATCCTGTACCCGATTATGAACAAAAAACACCTGTCCGCCTCTCGCTAATTCATAATTAATTGCATCACGAATAATTTTTTCATCAAAAATATGCAACTCTGTTGTTACGGGGTAACGATTGGGTGGCGGTGTATTAATAATGCTTAGGTCGCGCGCACCCATAAGGGAAAACTGCAACGTACGTGGAATGGGTGTTGCTGTTAAAGTCAATGTATCTACATTAACACGTAACGATTTCAATTTTTCTTTTGCTGCTACTCCGAATTTTTGTTCCTCATCAATTACCATCAATCCGAGATCTTTAAACTTAACATCTTTACCAAGCAAACGGTGCGTACCAATGATAATATCAATTTTCCCTTCCGATAACTGCTGCAGCGTCTCTTTCTGTTTTGCTGCCGATTTAAAACGGTTGATGTAATCGACCTTACACGGAAAATCTTTCAAACGTTCTTTAAAAGTATTAAAATGTTGCAAAGCTAGAATAGTGGTTGGAACTAAAATTGCTACTTGTTTACTATCAGTTACTGCTTTAAAGGCTGCACGAATAGCAATTTCTGTTTTACCAAAACCAACATCTCCACAGATGAGCCTGTCCATCGGATATTCTTTTTCCATATCCTTCTTTGCATCCCGGGTGGATTTTACCTGATCGGGTGTATCTTCATAAATAAAACTTGCTTCAAGTTCGTTTTGCAAATAGGTGTCCGGACTAAATGCAAATCCTTTTGCCGTGCGACGTTTCGCATAAAGATGAATAAGATCTTTCGCTATGTCTTTAACTCTTTTCTTTGTCTTTTGTTTTAATGTAGCCCATGATGCTGATCCAAGTTTATGAAGTGTTGGAACGGTTCCTTCTTTACCGGTATATTTTGCAATTCGATGAAGCGAGTGAATGCTAACATAAAGTATGTCATTATCTTTATAAATTAATCTTACTGCTTCCTGAGGCTTACCATTAACGATGATTGCTTCTAAACCGGCAAATCGTCCAACACCATGATCAATGTGTGTAACATAATCACCGGGCTTCAATGAAGAAAGCTCTTTTATAGTAAGAGATTCATTTCTGTTATGTTTTTTCTTAAGTCTGAAACGATGATATCTGTCAAATATCTGGTGATCAGTATAACAGGCAAGTCTCAATTCATTGTCAATGAATCCTTCGTGCAAGGATAAAAGCAGTGAGGTAAATTCTACTTTATTTTCAATTGCATTTTTTCTCTCAAGGTCTTCAAATATGGCGTAAAGCCTTTCTATTTGTTTCGCAGTATCAGCAAATATTATATTTTTAATATTTTGTTTTTGATTCAGCTGAAGATTTGATATCAATAAGGGAAAATTTTTATTGAAAGATGGCTGAGGAGAAATTGAAAATTTTTTTTCAATTTCACTTTTCAAAAAATGACGTTTCCCGAATTCGATTACTGTTTTGCTTTTTAACTTTTCTAATAAAATATCCGGACTATCAAAAAGATTTTTTAATTCAGCTTTAACATCGTTTTCATTTTCATTCAATAAATTCATCTTTAAAAACTCCAGAGAAGATGAAAGATTATACGTCCAAATAATAGAATCCTTTGGAATGAAATCAAAAAATGATGACCGGTCTTCTTCTAAAAGTTTTTTCTGCACATTGGGCATTATAGCAATATGATTCATTGCCTGTATAGAAAGCTGGGTTTCAGGATCAAAGGTTCGAATGCTTTCCACTTCATCACCAAAAAATTCGATACGGTATGGAAGTTCATTGGCAAATGAATATATATCCACAATTCCTCCTCGAATGGAATACTCACCGGCCTGTTGAACAAAATCTACATTTTCAAAATCATGATGTAAAAGAAACTCATTAATAAAACTAATTGAAATGCTGTCTTTTACCCGCATTGCAATCGAATTCAATTCCAGGTTTTTTCTTGTAACTACTTTTTCTACGATTGCCTCAGGAAAAGTTATCACCAGTGTTTTACTATTCCTGTTCAACCTGCTCAATACTTCCGCACGCATGAGAATGTTAGAATTGTCGGCTTCGTCTGTTTGAAAAATTTTTTTATATGATGCCGGAAAAAAAAATGCCTGATTCTCTCCTAATATATTTTCAATATCATTAAGAAAATAAGCCGCCTCTTCACTATCATTCAAAACAACAACATGTGATTGATTTCCATGCGTTGAAACTGCCGCCATTATCATTGCTTTTGAAGAACCGATTAATCCATTTAAATGAATATTCTGAGCCCCGGATTCCGATATCTGCGAAGAAATTGAAATTACAGAAGGACGGGAGATATAGTAGCTTAAAAGTTGCTGGCGGTCCATTGGGGGATGGTATCAAGAAACAGGTATCTGGTATCGAGTATAAAGTATCGAGTATAAAAAATCATTTTGAAAATAACATTTAATAAAATAAATTTAAGATAACATAAATTGAAAGTTGATATTTAATGAAATAAATAAAAAATTTATTACCCCATTCTTCCAAATACCTGATACCCGATACTTGATACTTGATACTATTCTTCCAACTTCGTCTCCACTTGCGAATACTTCGACATATTCTCTTCTGCCATGTTTACCATTTCGGCTGATCCTATAAAGAGTGGTGTTCGTTCGTGCAGTGATGTAGGTTGAATTTCTAATATCCTTCTAAATCCATCCGATGCTTTTCCACCTGCTTGTTCAATGATATATGCAAGCGGATTACATTCGTATAATAAACGTAATTTCCCTTTAGGTGATTTCAATGTTGAAGGATAAATAAAAATTCCTCCCTTTAAAAGGTTTCGATGAAAATCAGCAACAAGCGATCCAATGTAACGTGATGAATATGGACGCTGCGTACTCACATCTTCAACCTGACAATATTTGATATATTTTTTTACCCCATCCGGAAAATGCACATAATTACCTTCATTGATCGAATAAATAATTCCATCGAACGGACATTTCATATCCGGATGAGATAAGCAAAACTCACCTATACTTGGATCCAGGGTAAATCCATTCACGCCTTTGCCGGTTGTATAAACCATCATCGTAGATGAACCATAAATCACATATCCCGCAGCAATCTGCTCTGTCCCCCTTTGAAGATAATCTGCCTCTTCTACCGGACCACTAAAAGATGTACGACGGTAAATAGAAAAAATTGTTCCGATTGCAACATTCACATCAATATTTGAAGACCCATCAAGAGGATCTACGCAAACAATATATTTCGCATTTTTTGAAACTAAACTATTAATATGAACCAACCCTTCATTCTCTTCAGATGCAACAGCACATGTTTCACCGCCTGCACTCAATGCTGCAATAAATTGTTCGTTTGCAAATACATCTAGTTTCTTTACCGATTCTCCCTGAATATTTATCGTTCCGTATTCTCCCAATATATCAGCTAGTCCTGCTTTATTAACTTCGCGATTAACGATTTTTGCTGCTATTCCTATATCACGTAGCAGTCGTGATAATTCACCTTTTGCATAAGGAAAATCAGATTGCCGTTCAATGATGAACTGGCCTAATGTTATTACTTTATTCATATGGCTCTGTGTATAGTTTTGCAAAGCTAATAAATTCATTTCAGCCTT
>JANLOW010000011.1:0-2838 GCA_031366785.1 Bacteroidota bacterium
TTTCACCTAAGAAAAGATGTTTTCTTTCATCGCAATGCAAACTTTTTAAATTCTGATTCTACACGCAGAGTTATAGCTGATGATTTTGTTTTTAGCCTTCAGCGATTAATTGATCCAAAACTTACATCACCGGGTTCCTGGGTTATGAAAAATGTTTTAAATAATGGAGAAGGAAACCTGACAGGAGTTACAACACCAAACGATTCTACATTAGTAATTGAATTGTATCAATCTTATCCACCTTTTTTGGGATTGTTAACTATGCCATATTGTTCTGTTGTACCAAAAGAAATTGTGAATCATTATGGTCCTGATTTTCGCGCGAATCCTTGTGGTACCGGACCATTTCGTTTTAGTTTATGGAAAGAAGGTGTAAAACTTATTTTATTAAAGAATGAAGATTATTTTGAATTCGATGGCAAGAATCGGCTACCGTATCTGGATGCTATTGATATTTCATTTTTAAGTGACAAGCAAAGTGCATTTATTGAATTTCTAAAAGGCAGAATTGATTTTTTATCCGGCGCAGATCCGGCTTATAAAGATGAGTTGCTTACTCGTTCCGGTCAGCTTCAATCGAAGTATGGCAATCGTTTTACTATGGAAACACAACCTTATCTGAATACAGAATACCTGGGTATATTAATGGATAATAAAGATTCTAAAATGTTGCCACTTGCAATAAAAAAAATCAGGCAAGCATTGAATTATGGTTTTGACAGGAGAAAGATGATTTCTTATCTGAGAAATAATATGGGAACACCGGGCGTTTATGGTATGGTACCTCCGGGTTTACCGTCGTTTGACGATAGTAGAGTGGCCTATGATTATAATCCGGAAAAAGTTAAGCAGTTATTAATTGAATCCGGTTTTCCTAACGGTCAGAATTTACCTGAGATTACATTAAGCACCACCACCAATTATCAGGACCTGTGTGAATTTATAAAAAGTCAATGGGAAGAATTTGGTTTTAAAATTAAAATAGATATTAATCAGGCTGCCATCCATCGAAAAATGATAGCGGAACAAAAGTTAGGATTTTTTCGTGGTTCATGGATTGCAGATTATCCGGATGCGGAGAATTATTTATCTCTTTTCTATTCACCGAATTTTGCTCCCGGAGGACCGAATTATACGCATTTTAAGAATGAACAATTCGATATGCTATTCAAAAAAGCGACTTCCGAAATAAATGATTCGGTGCGTTATGAATATTATAGAAAAATGGATAAGATTTTAATTGATGAAGCACCGGTTATTATTCTTTTTTATGATAAAGTTCTGAGACTATATGATAAAAGCATTTCAGGACTTGGAACCAATGCAATGAATTTGTTGATTCTGAAGGGGGTTAAGAAGAATTAATAATTTATTTCTTATTAATATATTTGTTACTTAATTTATAAGTTTTTTTACCACAAAGTCCACAAAGGTTTATACGCAAAGATTCACAAAGTTATTTCTCTGTGGTTAAATAGGAGCGACTGTCAAAGTAATAAATTTGAAAAAGAAAATTATTGTTTAATAATCCTTCCATCCTCCATTTCAAGAATTCTATCGGTTCCATTTGCAAATTCAGGGTCATGGGTAACAATCAATAATGTTTGATTAAATTCTTTTGTTAATTGCTGAAAACTTTCAAAAACAATTTTGCTATTCAACTTATCCAGATTTCCGGAGGGTTCGTCACCCATGATTATAAATGGATCATTGATCATAGCACGTGCAATGGCAACTCTTTGTTTTTCGCCTCCCGAAATTTGATTGGCATTTTTATTTGCATGTTTTTCTATACCAAACATTTTTAATTTTTCCATTGCCCGGTGTTCAATTTCTTTTTCTGAATATTTTCCTAATTTTAATCCGGGCAGCATTACATTTCTCAGAACAGTAAATTCATTAAGAAGATAATGAAATTGAAAAACGAAACCAATTTTTTCATTTCTGACAATTGCAAGCTGTGCTTCACTTTTATTTTTCATGCTCTGTCCATCGATAATCAAATCACCTTCATAATCGGTATCCATGGTAGAGAGGATATAGAGTAAGGTAGATTTTCCACAGCCTGATTTCCCAATAACAGAAACAAATTCACCTTTATTAATTGACATATTTATGTCTTTTAATATATGAACGACATCCGGTTTATGGAAATGTTTATTAAGAGAAAATGTTTCAAGAATTTTTTCCGGCATATCATTTACCTCTTATGATGATAACGGGATCTATATTGCTTGCTTTCTTTGCAGGAAAATATCCGGCAAAGTATGTCGTAATAATTGCAAATAAACAGCCGATGATATAGAATTTTGGATTGTAATTGATAGGGTAGGTAGTTATCGTTGGCAAAGCAGCCGTATTAAAAGGAATCTGATCAATAAATACCGAAAGAAGAAATCCAAAGAATAATCCAAACAATCCGCCAAAGAAGCCAATACTTAGGGCAATAGTTTGAAAAATATTATTTACATCTTTGCCTGAAAAACCTGTGGCTTTTAGAATGGCAATGGAATCCATTTTTTCATAGATCATCATATTTAATATGTTATAGATACCAAAACCCGCTACAATTAATAATGTAATTCCAACTGTATATGAAATTAAAGACCTGACGGAACTTCCTGTTTCAAATTGTGAATTGGCGGTTTGAATATCTTCAGCGTCTACATTAAACAGATGACTGTATTCTTTGGCCAAAGAAGGTGCAATTTTGATGTCATTCAATTTTACCTGGATGTCTGTAATGTAATTATAGGGTTCTCCCAGTAGTTTTTGAGTAGTAGCAAGAGAAGCATAACTTTGAACCTTATCAATATCTAATAACCCTGACTGAAAGTA
>JANLOW010000030.1:0-2344 GCA_031366785.1 Bacteroidota bacterium
ATATCCCAATACTTTCTCCATAGCTTTCTTTACCTTCTCTGCATTCGGTATCATCCGTTCTTCTAAAACAGAATTTAAGGGAATAGCTGGTAAATTTTCAGAACCAATTACCTGCACCGGTGCATCCAGATTTTCAAAACATTTATCAGAGATAAATCCGGCAAGAGATAAAGCAAAAGAATTATTTGCCGGTTCTTCGGTGACAATTAAACATCGTCCGTGTTTTTTTACAGATGATAAAATTGTTTCTTCATCTATTGGAACTAACGTTCGCAAATCGACGATTTCAATTTTTTTTGAAAATTCTTTTGCTGCATTCTTTGCCCAGTAAACTCCCATACCATAAGTAATAATAGTTAAGGTTGGTTCATTGGATGGCTCAGCAACTTGAACCATTCTTGCTTTTCCAAATGGAATAATATATTCTTCGTCGGGTTCTATTGTTTTTGCTTCTTCCGTACCTTTTATTTTAGACCAGTACAAACCTTTGTGTTCAAGAATAATACATGGATTAGGATCGTAGTAGGCAGATTTAATTAATCCTTTTAGGTCTGCACCTGTTGATGGATAGGCAATTTTAATTCCGCGAATATTTGTTAATACACTTTCAACACTCGACGAATGATAGGGTCCGCCGCTGCCATAAGCGCCAATCGGAACTCTGATGATGCAACTCACAGGCCATTTACCATTGCTTAAATAATAAGAGCGACTTACTTCTGTAAACAATTGATTTAATCCGGGCCAGATATAATCTGCAAACTGAACTTCAACAATTGGTTTTAATCCGACAGCACTCATTCCAACTGTACTTCCTACAATAAACGCTTCCTGTATGGGTGTATTAAAAACGCGTTCGTCACCAAATTTTTCAGCGAGTGTAGCTGCTTCACGAAAAACTCCGCCAAGTCTTCCTCCAACATCCTGCCCATAAAGTAAACACTCTTTGTGTTTTTTCATCAACTCCTGCACAGCGAAAAGCGCACAGTCAACCATTAAAGTTTTTTCTTTTCCTGCCGGTTCGCGTTGTCCTTTTTCTTCTGTTACGGGTGTAGGAGCGAAATCGTACTTAAACAAATCTTCAGGAGCCGGATCGTCGGCACGTAAAGCTTTTTCGAAATCGGCACGGACAGTTATCAATGACCGGTCCCACGCTGTTGCTAATTCTTTTTCATCAAATCCCAAATCAATTAAAGCAGCTTTAAATTTTGGAAGCGGATCTCTTTTTTTGTGACTCTCCAAATCATCACGATACCATTCACGACGAACGCCACTCGTATGATGACCAAGCAATGGAACTTTTGCATGAATCATAAATGGTCTGCGTTCTATGCGAATAAGGTGAAGTACTTCGCTTATCGTTTCGTAAGAAGTAAAAAAATCTGTACCATCAATAGAACGTACTTCCATGCCTTTAAATCCTTTCGCATATTCAGCAGCATCCATTGCCCGCACTTCTTTTGCACTCGCAGAAATATCCCATTCATTATCCTGGATTAAATATAGGATAGGCATCTTCTTTAGCACTGCCATTTGAAAGGCTTCAGCGACTTCTCCTTCTGTAACAGAACCATCACCCATGGAACAAACAACAACAGGTTTGTCCGTAAGTTTTTCATCAGCGAGACCAATTTTTTCTTTGTATTGAATTCCCATTGCAATACCGGTGGTTGGAATTGCCTGCATACCTGTTGCAGAAGATTGATGCGGGATTTTTGGTTTGTCAGCACGGTTTAATGCCGGATGACAATAATATGTTCTCCCACCTGAAAAAGGATCGTCGCGTTTAGCAAGTAACTGAAGCATTAATTCGTAAGGAGTAATTCCTATACCCAGAAGAATACTGTCATCACGATAATAAGCAGAGAGATAATCCTGAGATTTTAATTGAAGCCCCAAAGCAAGCTGCACCGCTTCATGGCCGCGTGAAGTTGCATGAACATATTTTTGTGTGATCTGTGATTTTTCTTCGAAAAGATCCGACATGGCACGTGCTGTGCACATGAGCTCGTAGGCTTTTGTCAGGGTTTCTTTGTTGAGGGAGTTTTTCTTCGCTGCTTGGGTTTGCATGGGGTAAAACTAAGAAAAATTTCGAGCAGAGAACGCAAAGATACGCAGGGGATATTTTTATTTAAAATAGTGTAAGTGTTTGTCTCAGTCCGAGTCTGAAGTTAAAGCCTTCCAGACTCGAACTTCGGACTCAGACTGAATTTTCAAACCACACCTTCCTTCATCCTCTCCGTATTCTCCGCTAGTTGTAATGCTTCGATCATTTCCTGAATATCACCGTCGATAAAAGTCTGTAGATTATACATCGTCAAACCAATTCTGTGGTCTGTAATTC
>JANLOW010000038.1:0-4575 GCA_031366785.1 Bacteroidota bacterium
CCAACTAGATGCATAATGAGCGTGAAGAATATCGGGCTGAATACTACTTACTAAATTTCTTACGCGTTTTAAATTAAAAATATAATCCGCTTTACTTTTTGTATAATCTTTTAAGTAATGATATTCGACATTTTCAAAATTCACCCCTCTGTTGAATGAAATAACATGAAGCTCAATATCGCTCCGTTCTGAGAGAGCTTTAATCCATTTCTGATTATGAATACTAATATTATCGCCGAGGTAACAAATTTTCATATCATATTTTTTTTCTTGTAGGAATGAACAAGATTTTTCAATCCCATACTCATTGAAGTATTTTCATTACTTACGCATTCAGAATTTAATTTTTCAGTTGAATAATTTTTTTTATTTGTCAAAGCAAAATATTTCTTTGTATTTAAAACCTGAAACCGTTGTGGGAAAATATCAAATAAAAGTGCAATCGGATACAGCAACCAATAAGGTATTCTCAAAGATTTTCTTTCAATATTTAATTCAGCTTTCAATAATTTAATCATTTTATCCAAAGCCATGGGTGAGTTAACATTATAAATTTCATTGGTAAACCGATTCGTGTTTAAAAAGTGAAACATGACAGACGTAACATATTTTACATAAACATAATTAACAATGGCATTTTTACCAATAAAAAAAAACAGACCTTTTCTAAGAGATTTCAATAAGTTCAATAATTTATATGACAAATCGTTCTCGCCAAATACATTTGAAGGTCGTAAAATAATGTATTGAATTGTATTCTCTTTTGCAGAGCTTATTAAATATTTTTCGGCATCCAGCTTCGTTTTTTCATACATGTTATTTGGGAAACATGCTCCATCTTCTTTTAAAATAGTATCCGGATAGTTTTCAATTCCATAAACACCGCAACTGCTTATATAAATCATTTTTATTTCAGGAAAATTCTTTAAAAAGGAAAGAATTTGCTTCAAAGAACCAACATTTACTTCTTCCATTTTAGACTCATCACTTTTTTCACCTGCCAAATGAATAAAATAATTACATTCAGATAATATTGTTTGAAATTTTTCAATTTCATTAATATTACCTTCCAAAATTTCAATATGAGAGCTTCCGACATTTAAGCGGATATTCTCTTTCTTTCTGGTAAGAGCATATATCTTATAATTGTGATTAACGGAATCTTTAATAAAATGCGAACCCAGAAAACCGGAAGCTCCGGTAAGAAATATGTTTTTGGTTGCCGGAGTCATTATAGATTTTTAGTTGCTGTGAAAATCAAGGGTAAGGTATAAACATAAGCTTTCATTTTGAGTGAATACACTTTTTTGAATGGAGATAGTAAACCGAATATAATAATTCGCATTATAACATTAATAAAACTGATAAACTGTACTATAATTAATCCGGCCGCATTCCGATGAACTTTATAAAACTTAATTTTATTAATTACCTGATTAGAAATTGAAACGTTGTAATTCTTTTTAGCGCTTTGTCCGCTATGATGAACTATTGATGTTGATGGGACATAAAATACTTTCCCGCCGGATTTTTTAGTTCGGAAACAAAAATCAATGTCTTCGATCCAAAATAATTTTTCATTGAGAAAACCTATTTTATCGATAAGAGATTTTCTAAAAAACAATGCAGCGCCGGAAGCAGAATCGACTTCAAAGATACTGTTCAAATCCATTTCAGAATAATATTTACTTCTCGACATCGATTCAAGATAGAACATTTCGGTAATGATAAACCATATCCTCGGAAATCTAAAAATAGATCGTTGAACAGAACGATCCGAATTTAAAAGTTTAGGAGCAGCTATGGCAGTGTTGCTTGACGTTTCAAGGAAATTTTTCAGGATGGAAACCGAATCTTCAATTAATTCAGTATCGGGATTCAGTAGAAAAATATAATCCCCTTTTGCAATTCGCAAAGCCTGATTATTTGCTGCAGGAAATCCGGCATTATAGGTATTGGCAATAAGAACAACTTCTGAAAATTGATTTCGAATTGCATCGACGGAACCATCATCTGAAGAATTATCGATTACAATAACTTCAATTTGTAAATTTCCTTTTGTTTTATATATTGATCCAAGACACTTTAATAAAAGTTCCTTTACATTATAGTTTACGATAATTATACTAACGTCAGGATTTTTCATTGAATACTTTCTTTTGATTTAATATTTTCAGCCAGTCCAAGGCTTAGCCAAAATAAATAAGACAACAAATAAAAATCGATAACATTACTAACTATGCATTGAATATTTACAACGATAAATAATACAAATAAAAAATGGAAGAGACCATACGTTTTTGTTTTAATAAATTTTACACTGTCATTAAAAAAAGCTATGGCCAATGTAAGATAAGTAGCAAGTCCCCAGAGGCCAGTTTCGCCGGCAATTTTAAGAAACCAACCATCGGTTGAGCTGACAGAAGCCAATGTAGAATGTTTTCCGAAGAAACGTGTAGCTACATGACCGGCTTTTCCTAAACCAAAACCAAAGGGGCGTTCTTTAAAATCTGCGAAAGCTTTAATCCATAGATCGACTCTTGTAACACCTTTTTCTAAATTCAGAGTATCCGAAGAAGACTTAATTATCCATGTAATAAATTCGAGAGGCGATGCAATATAAAATGATATACAAAAAAACACGATAATCATGATCAAAAACAAATATCCGAGAGTTTTCCATTTGCCGGATAAAATAGTTAAGATCAAGAGTCCGAAAAAAAGAATTATCAAAGCACCGCGGGATACTGACAACAAAATACACAACCAAAATATAGAAAGTAAAATATAATTTCTCCGTTTGAAGACATTTGTTATCCGAAAATAAAAATAAAGAAATGAAATAGTCATGAATGAAGCAAAGAGCACCGGAGACCAAAAGACAGAAGTCATTCGGGTAATAAAATAACTATTTACTATACCACCGGAGCGGTAAATCATTTCAATCATTGTTGAATAAAACCCAAAATACAATACTAATCCAATGATTGCCACAAAGAAAAACCAATGATAAATTTTACTGAAAAGTGTTTCGATCAGATTAAATTTAAAATCATTAAATCTCAAAACGAAATAAAAGAAAGCAGGAAGGTAAGTCATCCGGAAGCCATATACACTTAATTTAATATTCTGAGAAAGAATTGTTCCTAAAATAGTGTTTGATAAAATAAATATCAAAACAATCCAGTCAAAATAAGTAAATTGATTTATTAGCTTGTTTTTTAAGTAATGAATAAAAGAATATGCAATAATTGAAATGGCAGTTAAATCAAAGAGGCTGGAAATTATATATTCCAAAATATTTTTAGACGTTTCCGAACCAATTAATAAAATTCTTAACGTCGGGAACAAAGATCCAAATACAAAAAACAACAATAGTGCCGTTTGAAATTTAGGAAGTGTGTTTAAATATTTGGCCTTAATCATTATCTCATTATTTTATTAAGCTATTTTATAAAACCAACGTAATAAAATAATTGTATACAGAGATTGCAAAACTGTGAACATTAAAAGACCTTTAACGATATCATGCACAAAAATTCCTCCGTATAGCATTGAAATTATAAGTATGAAGTTTCCTATTAAAGAAATGCTGAAAAGTCTTTTCTGTCTTCCAATAATTAATGGCACCTGGGAAACCGGTGATCTTATAAAATCAAAAAACAACATAGGCGATAGAATGCGGGCATAAACTCCTGCTTCCCGCCAGGTTTCACCGAATACGAAAGCAAATAATTGAGGGCCAAAAAAAGTGATCGTTAAAAAAATCGGAAGTCCGGTTAAAGCACTTTTAATCATTGTTTTTATAACAATGTCTTTTAAATTTTCACCATTATTTTTAAGCTCGCTGGCTTGCTGATAAAAAATCTGAGCCATTGCCGATCCGAGTAAATTCATAGGAGCTTGTAAAATCCGCAAAGCATAGGAAAATGAGCCAACGATAAATGAATTAAAAAAATAAATAATAAAATAGATGATTCCATTTATCTGAAGCATGTCGGAAATTGATTGAAAAGAATTAACCAAAGGAAATTCCCTATAACTAAAAGCTATTTCTTTCATTTTTCTTTTGCTAATATCTCCGGATTGTTCTTTAATATCTTTATACATTTCCTTAAAAAAAATTACAACTGATATTCCATTTCCAAGAATAGCTCCGACAAGTAAGCCGATTGATCCGAATTTCATTCCTCCCATGGCAATATTTACGGATGAGCTAACGAGTGAATTGGAGACACGGTAATTAACAATGCTTCTATATTTCTTTAACCGGTTTGCGTAATTATTTAAAATCTGGTAAAATCCTATGAATAAAATAAGAACAGGAATAAAGTATAATAAAAATTTCAGGTCTTGATCCAGAAATTCATAACCCGGATAAAAATATTTAAAAAGAAGTACACCAATAAAAGATAAAGTAGAAATAATTAAAGTAAGCAAAGCTGCCAGAGCAAGGAGATTAATAGCGACATCTTCATTTTTGGGTAATACAATTGCAATTTCATAACGCAAAGATGCAATTAATGCAATGGCAGAAACAATAGATAAAAAAGTACCGAATACTCCGAAATCATG
>JANLOW010000045.1:0-9309 GCA_031366785.1 Bacteroidota bacterium
TTGGATAAGGGTAGTAGTAAGGATTAGAATAATAGTAGTTTGAGTAACTATTATAAACAGGAGAAGTAACCGTTGTTTCTTTTTTTACACTGTTAACAACTAACTGAAGCAATACATCAGGGGTATCCACATTTGCTTTCATCTCACGCGTGCCCATACAATGCGAAAAATAATTGATTGTGTTGTTACGAATTATCTGGTTGTTAGTAGGAGTATTGGTGGAATCCTTATCAGGAAGCCATGCAAATGTTTTGTACTTTGTAAAATCTACAGAACGGTCATAGTCCGAAGAAATATTGTTGTACACACTACATCCTGTAAGTAGGATAATTGCAATAAATGGAAGAAATATTTTCTTTTTCATTTTGATTTTTATTTAATTAAATAATTTGTTGGAAATTCCAAGTGATTGATTAGTTTTTAAAATTGATTTTGTAGAGTCTGTTTCAATTCCAGTTAATGCTCTAATAGCATCAATTGTTTCGGGAATTACAATTGCCTGATTATCTACAACGTAAGCAAGAAAAAGTTCATCATTAACAATTGTAAGCATGTCTTTCCATAAAGCTACTTCATACATATCAGCTCTGCTCCTTCCGATGTCGAGAAGAAATTCTTTGATAGTATTATTTGACATTAGTCCATCACTATAATTAATCAATGCAATACGTGTTGAATTATCTGATAAGATTTTTAGAACTTCCTCCTTTGAAACAGAGTATAATAATTTAATTGTCCAGTAGTGAAGATGACTTAGTGTTTCAGGAACGAGTACGGCAGCTGTGACAATGTCAAGAGAGGGGTCAACACTTTGCGCATCCGGACCCTGATGGCTTGGAATGTTTGGTTCAGGTACAAGGGTATTCATAATGCCGGATTGATGACTTTCCCAGGGGTCCGTTGCTCTGCGCAATAAAGTTCCGCGAGCACTTTTTAATATACCTCCTTTTTTAAGTGCACCCAAAACACGGAGTATGGATGTAGTATTGCATGAAACAACCCTTGTACAGTCTCGGTTGATAGCAGATTCAAAATTCGTTTCGGCATTGAAGGAATGATTTGTAGTTTGATGTTTATCCCCACCTTGAACAATAAATTTCTTACCAGTGTTTCTATATTTAATCACATTTATTGCGCTGACTTTTTTTGGTGTGCAATCAATGATGATGTCTGCTTCTTCTAAAAGTTTGCTTAACTCTCCGGCAAGAGGAATTCCAACTTGTTGCATGGTCGCTGCTGTTTCGGAGTTTGCAGCATAGATGGGATATTTTTTCTTTATAGCAATTTTGATTCTCCAATCAGTTATAACATCGCATACTCCGATAAGTTGCAAGTCATCTTGCATTGTAACTGCATCCGCAATACGCTTTCCGATTACTCCATATCCATTAATGGCAACTTTTACTCTTTTCATAGATTTATTTTAATTCATTTTCGGAAATAATATTTTTTTCAAAGCAATCAAGATTATACAGCGTTGTATCGGCTATGTTTTTAAGAGCGGTAGATGTAAGAAATGCCTGATGGCTGGTGATGAGTACATTATTGAATGACATGAGGCGTGCTATAACATCATCCTGTAAAATATCTTCGGAGTGGTCTTCAAAAAACAATCCTTCCTCTTCTTCATATACATCAAGCCCAAACGAACCGATATGACCAGATTTCAAAGCTTCTATCACATCCTTCGTATTTACAAGTTGGCCACGACTTGTATTAATGAGCATAACACCCTGCTTCATCATTTCAATACAATATTTGTTGATAATGTATTTTGTTTTTTCCATCAAAGGGACATGCAATGTTATTATGTCCGTTTCTTTACAAAGCGTTTCACAATCGGTATAGGTTACATTATATTTCTGTTTTATTTCTTCATTCTCAACCTGATCGAATGCAAGAATATTACAACCGAATCCGTGTAATATTTTTGCAACAACACTTCCAACTTTTCCAGTGCCGATAATGCCGACTGTCTTTCCATTCATATCAAATCCTACCAAGCCGTCAAGAGAAAAATTTAATTCCATCACTCGTTGATGAGCGCGAATTAATTTTCGATTAAGGGCCAGAATAAGCGCAACTGCATGCTCTGCTACTGCATATGGCGAATACTTAGGTACACGCGCCACACGCATACCAAGTTGTATTGCTTTTGTAATATCAATATGATTGAAGCCTGCAGAGCGAAGTGCAATGAAGCGTATCCCCAATTCATGTAATTTAACCAGGACTTCTGATGAAGCATCATCACTCACAAAAATACATACCGCACTAAACCCTTGTGCAAGTAGAGCAGTTTCCAATGAAAGATGTGTATCAAAATATTTCAATTCATGCTTTAAAAATTCTGCATTAGAAAAATATTCCTTCTCAAATTTGTGAAAACTATAAACTGCTACTTTCATTGTTGAATTATAATTTATTAATTCTCTATTGTTTCGGTTTGCAAGGAAATTTTAAATTCAATAGCTATAACTTTTTAATTACTGCTGATGTTACTATATGTTTTTATACCAATAACTCTTCGCGAAGTTTTTCCAATTCATGTCTAAACGCTATCTTATTAGCATCTTTCGGTGCTTTGGTATAAATAGTATCAAGTTTCATTTTACTCATGAGTTTATCTTAAAATAAATTCCAGCTATACTCAAAAGTGCTATAATAATGGAAGGCATAAGTCCGACCAATACTTGCTTCCGTAACTTATTTGAACCTTTTGCATACGATATTCCTATTTTAAAAACGGTATTACTTAATACCGCTAATAAAATTACAATTGCAGCCATTGACGGATTAATTTTAATTAAACTGAGTTTTGACATGCTTATATTAATTGCATCTACATCAGCAAGACCGGATATAATTCCGGTAATAAATAAACCCTTAGTTCCTAAGTAAATGTTAGCATAATACACAAAGAAGGTAATTCCTACGTACTGTATGCCAAATAAAAGAACATTGCTAATATCAAGAGGATTTCCTAATTGAATTGGAGAAGATTTTGATACTGATAAAGTTTTTCGTTTTAATAAATAAACAACAATTGAAGCGCTTACAATCATTAAGCCACATGGAATCAAAAGCAATTTAAACACTTCCTGGTTAAACAAACCCGCTATAATTAAAACACGGACAAACATCACTGCACAGGCAATAATAATTCCTGTTGCATATTGAACAGAAAGATTTTCATTTCCCTTTTCACGACTGCTAAAAACCCATGTTACTGCCGTACTAGAAAATGTTCCTCCTAAAAAACCTGTAAACAAAATACCTCTGTCGGCACCGAAAAACTTAATGATAAAATATCCAATAAAACTCAGTGATGAAACAATTACTATTACTAAACCTATGCTCCGTGGATTGATAATTTCACCTGGACCATAACTTTTGTCTGGTAAAAATGGAAGAATCAAAAGAGAAAGAATAATAAATTTTATAAAGGCATACAATTCATCCTGTGTAATACGACCAATAGTTTCATTAAATTTAGTCTTGAGAGATAAAAGAGTGGAAACAATTACTGCTACTGCTAAAGCTTCTTTAATGTAATGAAGGGCGGAAAGCACCCCAAGAAAAAATACAAGGGCCAGCGATAATTCTGTTACAATTCCAAAATTTTCCTTTTTAATTTTTGAATAGTGAAATACGCTAATGAAAAGAAATATTGCAGGCACAACCGCTATTAAAATATTTATATTAAATTCAACAGCTAAAAAAGTAACAACGCATCCTAACATGGACATCATTGCAAAACCACGCAGACCTGTAAAATGTTCTTTCCCTGACAGGTTTTCAAACTCACGCTGCATACCAACGATTAATCCTATACCTAAAGCCACAATTAGGCTGAGTAAAAATGGCGTAAAGAAATTATTCAATGAATCATGCATGTCAAAAATTTAGTTTTAATAAGTAAAAAATCTAATTTCAGACCTTGACATTTTAGAATAAAAATCAAAATCTTTTTTAGTGCTTTTGGATTGGTACACCAGATGGTCAAGTCCAGCCCACAACAAAAACCATCCAGCCGGTTCAAAAAGAACAATCAATAAATGCACATGGTATCTTTCGAGTTTTATAAATGATAAATAACTTGCTGATATCATCAAGACAATACCAATTCCTGTTAAGATGATTCCCTTCCTCTTTGTTTTCTTAATATCACCTCCAATTTGTTGATAAACATCTTTGAAATGTGAATGAAGTCTTTTAACGATTACTTTTTCCTCTTTCTCATTTCTTGATGAAGCTGGCAATAAAAGTTTTAAGGACATTCTATTTCCTTCTTTGCTTTTGGAAAAATTATTTGCCTGAATGATAAAATCATCAGATAATGTTCTCTCCGAATATTCACTTGGGTCGAAAGCAGAAAATATATCGTTATAAGAACTAAGCAATATACTTATCTCCGCAAGTTTGAGCAACGATTGCTTTGGAACCGGGTTTATTTCTTGATTCTTATATTTATTTTTTTCATCCATTTTCCAGCTTCAAATTTTAAATTAGACTTTCTTAATTAATAATCGGAATAGATTCTTCTCGTAATTTTTCAGCAGCATTAATATTTTCAATTCCGCGAATTAGTGCATCAGGACTAAACGAAATACTGTCAATGTCATTCTCCACAAGAAAATTTGCGAACTCAGGATAATCACTTGGCGCTTGTCCGCAAAGACCAGTGTGTGTTCCTGATTTTTTTGATTTCTCAAGGGTCATTTTTATTAACTGCATAACAGCAGGGTCAAAAGGGCTGAATATATCACTCAGCAATTCTGAATCACGGTCAGCGCCAAGTGTAAGTTGAGTGAGGTCATTTGAGCCGATGGAAAATCCATCGAAATGTTTTGCAAATTCTTCTGCAAGCAATGCATTGCTTGGAATTTCAATCATCACATAAATCTCTAAACCGTTTTCTCTTCGTGTTAAGCCAAACTCATTCATCACTTCAATTACTTTTTGCGCTTCAGTAACTGTGCGGCAAAAAGGTATCATAAGTTTTACATTGGTCAGTCCCATTTCATCACGCACTATTTTCATGGCTTTACATTCCATTTCAAAACCCTCTTTGTAAAGCGGATGATAATATCGCGATGCACCGCGAAAGCCAATCATCGGATTTTCTTCTTTCGGTTCAAATTGTTTTCCGCCAAGCAGGTTTGCGTATTCATTCGATTTGAAATCACTCATCCTAACAATTACATCTTTAGGAAAGAAAGCTCCAGCAATAATGGCCGTGGCTTCAGCAAGCTTTTGAATAAAATATTCTTCTTTGTTATGAAATTGTTTCGTGCGCTTTTCAATTTCATTTTTTGTTTCTGTCTCAGTAATTTTTTTAAAATGTTTCAGAGCCATCGGATGAATAGCGATTGCAGTACTCACAATAAATTCCATTCGTAACAATCCCACACCATCATTCGGCAGGAAAGAATAACGAAATGCTTCATCGGGATGACCAAGTATTAACATCACTTTTGTTTCCGGTTTATGAATTTTTGAGATGTCAATTTCTTTCTCATCCCATTTTAATAAACCCTCGTAAATATTTCCTGTATCACCTTCAGCAGCGGATACTGTAATTTCCTGTCCTTCTATTATTACCTGTGTTCCATTACCGGTTCCCACAATTGCAACCGCACCTACTTCGCGGGCAACAATTGCGGCATGCGATGTACGACCTCCCTGGTCAGTTATGATTGCTGCCGCTTTTTTCAAAACAGGGTCCCAATCGGGGTCGGTACGACCGGTAACTAAAATATCTCCTTCATTCAGTTTTGAAATTTCAGAAGGTGAATGAAGGATTCGCGCTTTGCCGCTTACAATTCTATTTCCCAAACCTATTCCACTGCAAAGAACTTTTCCTTTTTCTGTCAAATGATATTGACGAAATAATTGGCGATTCGGGTTATTACTGTGTACTGTTTCCGGTCGTGCCTGTACAATAAATAGTTTTCCGCTTTCGCCATCTTTAGCCCATTCAATATCCATGTGACATTTGTAATGCTTTTGAATATCACAAGCCCAATTTGCCAGTTGAATTATTTCAATATCATTCAAAATAAATTGCTCTCTTTTTTCCGGTGGTGTATCAAGATTTACAATGGCATCTTCCGGTTTGATAATTGCAGAAGCATTTTTTTCTGAATAAATCATAGTTTTTGCTTTACTGCCAAGCTTATGTGAAATAATTGGTTGCTTCGCTTTATTCAACAATGGCTTGAATACAAGAAATTCATCAGTGTTTACAGTTCCCTGCACCACATTTTCACCAAGTCCCCATGCGCCAGAAACTAAAACCACATTTTCAAAACCAGAATCAGGTTCCATTGTAAACATCACTCCTGAACTTGATAAATCGGAACGTACCATCAGCTGCACACCAATTGATAAGCCTACTTTCATGTGTTCGAAACCATTATCATTTCTGTATTTAATAGCCCTATCAGTAAATAGTGATGCATAACAACGCTGACATGCCTTTATTAAATTCTCTTCGCCCTTCACATTCAAATACGATTCCTGTTGTCCGGCAAAACTTGCATTAGGCAAATCTTCCGCTGTGGCGCTGCTGCGAACTGCAAGCGAAATATTCTTCCCTTCTCTTTCGCAAAGCTGTTGATAAGCCGTAATTATTTCATTTTTCAATTCAGATGGAAATGTAGCTTCCAATAATAATTTGCGTGATTTTGAACCTACTTCTGAAAGATTGCTGAATTTACTTTTGTCAAGCTTTGAAAGAACAGTGTTTAGTTCAGCAATAAGTTTATTTTCATTCAGAAATTTCCAATAGCCATCTGCAGTCACTGCAAAACCATCAGGAACACAAATACCTTTTGAAGACAGTCCACTGAACATTTCACCAAGCGAAGAATTTTTACCACCCACCAGAGGCAAATCACTTAGGCGGATTTCGGAGAAGTTTTTTATTGATTTCATTTTTTATTTCCATTGAGTAATTGCTATAATTATTTATAAAAATATCCTGCTATTAAAAATAAAACTGCTGCTATTCCTGCTGCAATAAAATTATACGGGCTAGCATATTTTAAATATTTTGTATGGTCGGCATGAGCAATGTTCGAGGACATATTGGTCATTCCTGCAACAGGCGAAGTAACATCTCCAAATGTTCCTCCTGTGATTACTGCTGCAACACAAAGTGGAATTCCTGAACCTGCGATTACTGCAAGCGAAATAGCGAAAGGCATAATTAAAGAAGATGCAGCCCATCCTTCGCCAATAAAATATGTAACGGCAGCTGCAACAATGAAAAGCGATACAGGAATACTCCATGCAGGTAATGAACCTAATTGCAGTTTAATGAAATCACTTAAATGTAAATCCTGCGTAACAGCACCTAATGCCCATGCAACAATAAGAATCGCTAATATATTCATGAGTTCATTTCCTCCTGAAATTATATCTGTGGTCATTTTTTTCAGTGAATATTTTTGGAAATAATAAATGATACCTGTAATCATTATTGAAATAAATAAAGCCACTAATATTGCTTTGTTAGGGTCGGTGGCTGCTATGACAGATGAAATATTCCCGTTCACTCCACCCTTGACTTTTCCAAAATACCAAAAGAAAAAGAAACTCAAAAAGATTACTACCACCATTGGAATTATCAAGTTAAAAAGCCGCGGTTTAATTTCGGGCTTTTCGTCTTTCATATCCATATTCATTCCATCAGACATTTCCATTTTTGTGTGATGCTTTTCTTTTTCTGCGGAAGGTTTTTTAAATTGAAAATAGATGGAAAGAAAAGTAATAATAAGAATCACGATGCTAAAAAATTCAAAAGGAATTGCATGAAGTAAAGTGCTGTAAGCAGATTGTTTTTGAACTCCGGCAATTTTTAATCCCTGACCGATATTTGCAATATTAAATCCCACGAAAGTGGTAGCGATGGGAATTAATTCAACAACAGGACTTGCAGTATTGTTGAGCATAAAAGCAAGACGTTCCTTTGCGATTTTATTTTTTTCAGCAAGCGAACTTACAATTGAACCTGCACCAATAATTCTGAATGCGCAATCAATAAAAGTAATCGGAATCAATGCCCATAAAATATAAAAAACTCCTTTTTCACTTTTAATGTGTTTGCCTGCTAAAGTTGAAAATGCACTGATGCCGCCAGCTTTTCTTAGCAGCGTTATTAAGCCGCTGAATAAATAAAGAAACAACAACACTTGCAAATTATCTTTATCAGATAATATTTTAATGATGTTTTCTATTGCAGTTTCAACACCTCCAATCATCGAAGGATTTAGGATGTAGCAGCCAACTAATAAGCCCAGGAGAAGCGAAGACAAAATCTTTTTAGACCAAATTGCGCAAGCAATGGTAATTAAGGGAGGTAAAATAGAAAGCCAGGCATTTTGCATTTCTTACTGCCGTTTTATATTTATTTTTTTCGTCTGTATCTTAAAGCAAATACAATTATGAGAACAATTACAAGTGGAATAATCCACATACCCCAACCCATACCCCAGCCCCAGGAATTATCGTGCATCATTTTCAATTATTTTTTTCTTCTCTTGATATTCTTCGGTTGTAATTTGTCCAGTTGCAAAACGCTTCTTCAAAATATCAAGTGGAGAATCTTTTTTCTTTCGTTGACCGGGGACATCATAAGGTGTTGCGAAAATCCAAAAAAATAGTATTGCCCAAATGAACCACCATGTAAGGTGCATTCCCCAGAAATGATAACCATCGTATAACATGTTTTTGTTTTTAAAAGTGAATTGATTAATTATTATTATTTATTTAGCTGTATTCAAAACTACTTTTTTCTTTTTTGTAGAAACGCTTTCCTTTTTTTTATCGGTCTTCTTCACAATTTGTTTGATAGATTTTTTAATAGCTCTCTTGGTTTTATTTTTCAGGTCATCTTTATTATCCTTCAGTACCTTATTAATTGCAGTGAGGAGTTTTTTCTTTAACGCTTTTCTTTCTTTCTTTTTCATAGTGATTTAGATTTATAATTTTAGTTTTAAATTACTGGCTATAATGAAATCAATTCTTTAATTGTATAATGTCCTGCCTTATTAAGTTGTGTTTGCAATTCGTCAACATCAATGGATTTATTCATTGTAATAACTGCACCAGGTGGACGCAATTGCACATCTGCTTCTGTAACATCCGGGACTTGCAGCAATGCCCGTTTTACGTTGTTCACACAGCCGCCACAACTCATTCCTTCTAACTCATAGTTTTTTTTCATTTTGTCATTATTAGAAAACACATTTAAAAATTTCTTCTTTTATTATTTTCATTTAATCGGAATTGCGGTCTTCTTTG
>JANLOW010000063.1:0-2420 GCA_031366785.1 Bacteroidota bacterium
ACAAACGCAATTCATCCGGGTAAATGCCAATGGGAAAAGTGCTGTGCTCATCGCTGTTGTTAAACAACCGAATGCAAACCTGATAAATCTTACAAATGGCGTTGTTAATAAAGTTGTTGAACTTAACAAAACTATTTTACCGAAAGGAGTATCACTTAAACCTTATTATATACAAGCAGATTTTGTAAGTAATTCAATTAAAAGTGTAAATGACAGTATATGGATTGGATTGTTTTTAGCTATTGTAGTTGCTATCATTTTCCTTCGTTCCTTCAAATCAAGCGCAGTAATATTAGTTACAATTCCAATAACACTTGCACTTACATACATCATTTTACATTTGCTGAATTACAATTTCAATATTATGACCCTTGGAGCAATTGCTGCTTCAATAGGTTTGATTATTGACGATGCAATTGTTGTTGTAGAACAAATTCATCGCACACACGAAGAACATCCTGAAACACCTACAAAAGAATTACTATCTAAATCCATAAACTTTTTATTACCTGCAATGGTTGGATCTTCCATCAGCACTATCGTAATTTTCTTACCATTTGTTTTATTGGGTGGTATAGCCGGAGCCTATTTCAGGATTCTAACGAATACGATGATGATTACTCTTATTTGTTCTTTCTTCGTCACCTGGATTGGCTTACCTGTTATTTATTTACTTTTTTCAGGAAAGACAAATCAGGTAATTCCGAAGAAACATTCATCACATCAAACAAGGGGTCAATGGATTACTTTTTTTATTAAACGCCCGGCAATTAGTTATGTATTTGTTGCTTGCTTGATAGCAGCAATAGCAATTATACCGGGTAAACTTGAAACAGGATTTTTACCAGACATGGACGAGGGAAGCATCGTTCTGGATTATAAATCACCACCGGGCACATCTCTTCAAGAAACTGACAGAATGTTACGTGAAGTTGAAAAATTATTAGCATCGGTTCCTGAAATAGAAAATTACTCGAGAAGAACCGGAACGGAAATGGGATTTTTTATCACCGAACCAAATAAAGGAGATTACCTTATTCAACTTAAAAAAGTCCGGGCAAGAACAAGCGTTGATGTAATAGATGACATCCGGAAAAAAATTGAATCGACACAACCAGCACTTCAAACTGCATTCGGGCAAGTTATTGGCGATATGCTTGGGGATTTGATGAGTTCCAGGCAACCCATTGAGATAAAAATTTATGGTGACAATCAAAAAGTCTTACAGGGAATTGCCGGAAAAATTTCAGAAATCGTAAAAAATACTAAAGGTGCTACTGATGTTTTTAATGGAATTACCATTGCCGGACCTTCTGTAAACATTGATCCTGATAATCAAAAACTGGCGCAATATGGTGTTTCTCCATTAGAATTTCAAAAACAATTACAAACACAGTTAGAAGGAAAAATAATAGGTAGCATATACGAAAAAGAACAGCTTACGGCAGTAAGAATGCAATATCCCAATTCTGCAAATACATCGTTAGAAAAAATTAAAAATGCAACAATCTTTTTACCTGACGGAAAGTTACAACCAATAACTCAATTGGCTACAATCTCTATCGATCCGGGTATTGCTGAAGTTGAAAGAGAAAATTTACAAAGCATGATTCCAATTACAGCAGGACTTGATAACCGTGACTTAGGAAATGTAATGAACGACATACATAATGAAATAGAATCAAATATTCATTTACCCCAGGGTTATCATATCAGTTATGGAGGTGCTTATCAGGAACAACAAACATCATTCAACGAATTGATGATGATATTACTTTTAGCGGCACTCCTTGTTTTCTCAGTCATGTTATTTTTATTCAAAAAAATCAGAGTAGCATTACTCATAATTACTATTTCAGCTTTAGGAATTTCAGGAAGCTTACTTGCGCTTTATATTACAAATACTCCGCTGAATGTTGGCAGTTATACCGGCATTATAATGATCATTGGAATCATTGGTGAAAATGCTATTTTCACTTATCTTCAATTTTCTCAGACACTTAATACAAGCAACCCCGAAGAATCCGTTGTATATGCAATCTCTACACGATTGAGACCGAAATTAATGACTGCACTTGGAGCTATCTTTGCATTAACGCCTATAGCGCTTGGAATTGGAACTGGCGCACAACTTCATCAGCCATTAGCCATTTCGGTAATCGGAGGATTTATTATTGCATTACCTCTTTTGCTGATTGTTTATCCGACTTTATTAAGGTCGTTTTACAAGCGCTGATATATTTAGAAAACTTTTCTTCTAATTTAACAGTCCAATTTCCAAAACTACAAATGTCCCTGGCTTAATTGAAGGCCTCGGATGCGGAATATCATTGGTTGGCTCAGGCACTGGGCCAAATTCAGCCGCCGGTAAAAATAAATGATGTGTAGATTTATCTATTGCAATAGTACGGGCACTTTTT
>JANLOW010000096.1:0-3169 GCA_031366785.1 Bacteroidota bacterium
TGACGTAATTTTTTATCAAAGAATTTGCTCGATAACCGCTGATAAATTCCTGTGCCTTTGTGTTTGCTGTGTGAAGTAAGAGTTACAGCCGGCCATTCCCAATTCGCGTAATGCCCTGTTACCAGAATAAGACTTTTTTCCTTTGCAAAGTATTCATCCAATAATCCGGCATTGACCAATTGAATCCTGCTTTCAATAGCATTTTGAGAAGCGGAAAATAATTTAATGGTTTCTACCAAAACATCACAAAAATGACGGTAGAATTCTTTTTCAATTTTCCTGATTTCCACTTCGGGTTTTTCGGGAAACGAATTCCGAAGATTTTGAAGAACAACTTTTCTCCTGTATGGAAAAACGTAGTAAAATATAAAAAACAGAATATTCGACAATCCATATAGTATGGGAAAAGGAAGCCACGATATCGGAAGGATAATTAAATAAAAAAGTAATGCAGAAATTATGTCAGCCATTAGGCGACGAATGTAGGGAGATTTTTAGGGACTTTATGAAAGGAATTAAGAATCAAGAAATTTAGTTAAAAATAATTTTTTTAATTATTAATGCTACAAAACAACATTTTTAATAAATAAATCATCTCACAAAAAAACCTTTCCTAAAATACCCTTTCCATCCCCGATTCTCAATACTTGATACCTGACCTCCTACACCCCCTTTCCCATGTTAAAAATCATTCGTATCATTATGGTAGCAAAAAATATTTATATTTGAAACTCATGTATAGAAAACTAATTTTTCAACTTTCGTTTTTTGGTTTAGCAATGGCGTTTGCAACAATTTCTTTGATACCACAAAATGTTGAACCGTTTTTCTGGTTAATCATTTTTATTTTCTGTGCATATATTATTGCGAAACATTGTTCCGGTAAATTTTTTATGCATGGTTTTATGGTAAGTTTAGTAAATAGCGTTTGGATAACAGCTATTCACATTTTATTTTTTCAGACATATATGGCCAACCACCCGGATCAATTATCAATGATGGCTGAATTGCCAATGCCATATTCACCTCGGATTATGATGCTTCTTTCCATACTTCCTTTTGGAATAGTCTTTGGTTTAGTTCTTGGATTATTTTCATTCATTGCCTCTAAGATTGTTAAAAGAAAGCAAGAACATTTAAAAAAATAATTATGACAAAAACTCTCACACAAAAAGTTGTCTTTAAAAATACAACAAAAAAAGCGCTTTATGAATTGTACATGGACAGCAAAAAACATACTGTTGCTACAGGTGCACCGGCAAAATTATCCGATAAAATCGGTGGAAAATATTCAGCTCATGGTGGATATATTACCGGTAAAACTTTGCAGCTTGAAAAAAATAAAATGATCGTTCAAACATGGAGAGCAATGGGTTGGGAAACTGATGATGTTGATTCTATTTTTATTATTAATCTGAGCCAAAAAGGGAAAGATGTCATTCTCGAAATGGTTCATGCATTGGTTCCTGAAAAACATGCTGATAGTATTAAAAAGGGATGGAATGCGCACTACTGGGGTCCCTGGAAACAATACCTTTTAGGAAAACCAATCGCTGCATCACCAGCAATGTAAATATTCTATTTGATCAGTTAATTTCAAAAAAACCATCTGTGAAGTTTTTAATCACTAATTTCCTTGAAAGATGGTGTTTTAAAAATAATAACAGAAGTGGCCGGTAGAGACGGAAATGAAAATAAACCCGCATTAATAAAACATATCTATTTAATTAGTAAAAATATTTTTGTCAAAAGAAAAGATATTCAATTTTTAGGACAAAATAAATGGATAAAAAGGCACGAATATAATTATAAGAAAAATTAAATTAGTCCGCCAAATTAAAATTCAATCCTAGGTGAAATATAACTAATTGTCATTCTCGTTAATTTATAGAAGAATTAAAAATAATTTTTCCACTATCAAGATTAATATAAATTAGTCCTTTTTTATCTACTGCTTTGGCAAAGTAAGATGATATAAATTCTATCTTATCGTAAAGACAAGGAATTAACAAAATTCCCTTTTTGTTAAGCAAACCATATTTGCCGTTGCTTCGAACTAATATTGTTTGTTCCATTACTTTTATGTCATCATACAATGGAGGTATGAATTCATTTCCGAGTGTATCGATTGACCCTGTTAATTTATTCAGTTTAATAATAGCAATACCTTCATTGAACGCTTCTGCAAATTCAAACTTGCATGGAATTTTTATTTTCCCATTGCTATCAGCATAACCCCACTTCTTTTTTTTCTTAATCGGAAAAAATCCGCCTGAAGGATGTGCATAATCTTCATACGCTGAAAAAGAAATCCCTTTTCCTGTTGTGTCAATAAGTACAGATTCATTTTTTTGTTTCAACAAAGCAAAACCACTTTGAAATAGCCCGGTATTAAGCATTACTGATGAATAAAAATATTTAATGGGAATCACTAAAACACCTTGTTCATTTACATATCCGCATTTTTTATTTTTTGCAACAAGTGCCCGATGGTTTTGAAATTCTCCTATGGCATCGTATATAAATGGAAGAATAGTATCGCCTCTTACATTTAATATTCCCCATGATTCGTTTTTGGATAACGCTTTGAGTAATCCACTATCAATAAAATTAAGCTCGGCAAATTTCGGTTCAATTTTGTAATATCCTCCTTCATTGATAAGTCCAAATTTTTCATTTCTATTTACAACAGCATAACCATTTTTGAAATCTCCCGCCAAATCAAAAATAAATTCCACCACTGCATCTCCATTTTTATTAAGATATCCCGATTTATCATTTTTAACAGCCATAAAAAGATTTTCACATGCTTCCGATAATTCCTGATATACCGGTTGAATCAAATATTTTCCTTTCTTATCAATCAAACCATATAACGTATCCTTTTTCACAATGGCGCAATCATTATGGAATGGCTCAACATCCTGAAATTGATAGTCAATTATAGTCTTTCCTTTCTTATCTATATATCCATATTTCCCTTTTTTCGAAACAGCAGCTAAACCATCTGAAAAAAGAGCAGCTTCTTCAAATGAAGATTTAATCATTATATCGCCAAGTTCATTAATATATCCCCATTTGTCTGTCTCTTTAAAAGGAAGAAAAAAATAATTCTGTAACTGGAAGTCATTTGTTACTTCTTCAGGAAATGGATAATCAGGGAATTCAG
>JANLOW010000124.1:0-3482 GCA_031366785.1 Bacteroidota bacterium
ATGAATTATTCCAAGGGTGTCATTTTGACTTTGACAGGTTATACATGATCCATCATCCTGATCAGCGATACTATTGTAATTTATTGCAGCGGGATCTGTACACCCTTTTTCGTGACAACTGTTAAGTAAAAATAAAAAAAACATCAGTAAAAAATAAAAACAATACTTGTTTGTATATATTTTCATAATGATGTTTTTAAAACTTCACAATCAAAAAGATTGATATAGGAATAGAAATTGAAAGAGTATTAGAATCAATTTCTGTATTAAAATTTGATGTATTGATAACTTTGTTATTGTTATTAAAGATTTCGGTAACGGTGTCTATTATTAAAATATTCTGTTTGTTCTTTTGAGAAGTATAATACATAGTCGCTTCTGTGGCAAGTATAATTTTTTCGGTGATATGATAACCAAGAGAAACCTGCGGGCCACCGCCATAGGAAGTAATTTTATCAGTTACAGTCGTTGCGCTGGAATCTATAGAATTAAATAAGTTTGTAACGGATAAGCTTGATGTCTTGTCTTGCTGATATCTTCCTGCAAAATCGAGGGCTACGCCGACTTCAAATCTTTTTCCGAAAGGAATTTTTTTTTCAATACCGATTCTATAAAATAAATCATTGACTTTAGATGTTTTTCCAACTGCAGCATTTTTATCATTTACCCAATTGTATTTATAACCCAATCCTACATGACAACCCCAGCCGGAATTTGTGGGAATCAATGAATAAATTATAGTATAAGGATTGTTTATTGTTGTATTAGTATTGCTGAAGTTGAAAAGTTGACGTAACAATTCATTGGCTTGTATACCGACATAATGATTAAATTTTTTTGCTTTAGGAGATTCGTTTTGAGCATTGCAATGAAATACGACTACTACAAAGCAAATAGCAGTGCTAAAAAACTTTATCATAACCTGGGATTATTGAGCCTTGAAAGGATTGGAATATTTAATATCCGTAATCATTGCAAAGTCTGTCAATGTATTTAAAAAAGCGATGAGAGCAGTTTTTTCGTGTTCATTGATATTCATTCGCATGGGCTGGCCATTTGCGCTTCTTAATCTTGGATCAAGATCAGGGCTATTTGCAATTCCATGACTATAATGATCAATAACAGCACTCAATGTAGAGAAGCGACCATCGTGCATATAAGGTGCCGTTAATGTTATATTCCTCAGATTAGGTATTTTAAATTTACCATTATCCGTTGAGATATTGGTTACATTTTGAAGGCCTTTGTCTATGTAATTTTCTTCCAAACCAATATTCACAAAACCGCCGCCAAGCTGATAGCCATTTAATTGTTCCGTTTGATGACAACCGTTGCAATTGTATTTATTAAAAAAGAGTAAACGACCTTCTTGTTCAAGTCCGTTTAATTCGGCTAGATTTTTATTGCTGCGATCGAAACGGGTATTTCCTGAAAAAATAGTACGTACAAAAGTGCTTAAAGCATCGGCAACTTTTGAAGCGTCGATTTGGTTTGTACCGTATGCCTTAATGAAAAGCTCGTTGTAATAAGAAAGAGATTTAACTTTATCAACGATAGAATTTATATTGTTCATACCCATTTCAACATGATTGGTAATTGGCATCAAAACCATTGAAGGAAGGAATGTAGCACGACCATCCCAAAACAAACTTATCGGGGTCCCAGTAAAAGAACCAAGGTTTGATAGATTTTGAATAGGAAGAGTATTCCGGAGAGTGTTATGATTTTCAAAACCGGAACTAAATGTTACATTATCCGAAAAAGCGATGGATTGTTTATGACATGAGCCGCATGAAATAGAATTATTAATGGAAAGGTGAGTGTCATAAAACAATACTCTGCCCAATGTTGCTACATCGTTATTTATATCGATAAATACATCGACACCTCCGAAATCAAAATGGCTATAATCATACGGAGTTTTAGGAAGAACTAATGAAACTGTTTTAGGCATTAAGCCATCTTCCATTTTTTTACAGGCAAATAAAATAGTTAATAATCCTGCAATCAAGAGGAGTGTACGAGTAGAATTTGCTTTCATGGTAGAAGAATTTTAAATCAGTTATACTCCAAAGGTATAATTAATTCATTAATATTCAAACGCTAATGATTAGTAGAAAAGTAATTTTTAATTAAAAAACGAAGTTTTTTATAAAACTATTCCTTAATAGATTTGTTATCGGCAACCTTCACTGCTCCGTTTAAACAGTGTGCTAACATAAAACCTTACCGCTCCGAACTGTTCGGACAAGCCGTGTTTGCCATCCTTCATAAAAAGCAAAAGAGAAACAATGCAACCGCACAAAACCAACCGCAAAGTTGTTTCACATTTGCTTTTACCCAACCGCACAAAAACCTATCTTTGCAACATGAAACGGACATTGCTAACATTCTTCTTTTTGCTGACAGGTATTTGCTACCTGTTGCAGGCATTGGAATTGGACAGCAATGAACGCAAGCAGAATTACGAGAAGGAAACTCATTCATTCATTGCTTCGGTTAAGACAACAGACGATTTTACTTTTCATTCTGACAAGACCATTGACTTACCTTTTGCTTACAGCGACTTTATTTTTCGGTGCGACTTCCATTCGCAACCGTTACAGTTTTCTTTTCACAAAGAACCTTTACCGCCTGACAAAATTTATTTGCGGCAACTTTCATTACTGATTTGATTTTTTGAATTGCATTGTTTCATTCCGGCACTTCGGAACTGAATCTCTTTTACAATTCATTTAAATCAAAATCATTAATGACAAACATTTCATTTCTCAAACTTTCAAATTACGCAGGGCTAATCGCAACAGCATTGCTCACATTTAATTTCCTTTTAGGAATGATGCTCGGCACGGCTTACAAAAAACATGCTTACTGGAAACAACTTCCGCAGTTCATACAAAACAGCAGCATCAACAATTTACACAACAGCACTGCATACATTGCCCTTTCATTTGTGCTTATACATGCGTTGCTTTTGTTGTTTGATGCTACAACAAAATTTTCTTTCACCGATATTATTTTTCCAATCAATGCACCACATCAAAAACTTTTTGTTGCACTTGGAACACTTTCAATGTATGCAATTCTCACTGTAATCATCACCACGCAAAAAGCAATAAAAAAGCAAATGAGTTTCAGAACATGGAAAAACATTCATCTCATTTCTTATTGCACAGCCGTTTTATTTATTGTTCACGGTATTGTACTTGACCCTCAACTTAAAGACAGACCGCTAAACTTATTAGATGCAGAAAAATTAGTATCAGAACTTTGTCTTGTTATTTTAGTTGCAGCAAGTATTATTCGTTATAAATATCACCTCAAAACAAAAAAAGCAAAATGAGAAAACTTTTTTTGTTTTCAATTATATTATACTGTTTTACTGCAAGTGCACAAGACAGCAGCAAAGCATTTCATTACAACCCAGATGCAGGGCTTCAATTTAAAAAAGGCGATTTTCAATGGACAACATGGGCTTTTGC
>JANLOW010000126.1:0-1523 GCA_031366785.1 Bacteroidota bacterium
CGACTTCAACAAGGGCGCGATGGAAAACAATGGCCTCAATATTTACAATTACAAATAATGTAAATAAAAAAGAGTAAAGCCCAAAACTATTTTTAATCATATATTTTATTGAAACAATAAAGAGAGTTCCAGATAAAATAAAATAAGAAAACAATCCCCACATTCCTGTTTCATTAGCTAATTTCAGATACCACCCATCAGTAGACGTAACAGAAACTCCTGAGGTGACGGTAGTAATGTGATTTAGTGAAGGGTCAGAAAATCGAGATGCTACATGTCCTGATTTTCCTAAACCTGCACCTAGCATATTTTCCCAAAGATTATCGGCCGCCGATATCCACAAATCAACCCTTGTAACTCCTTTTTTTAATTCGATCGTCTCTGTTGTAGATGTAACAATCCATTTAATAAAGACTGATGGAGGTGCTTTGTAACATTTTGAAATATATGAGCTCACAGATAAAAATACAATCATTGATAATAAAGTTGAATATAAAAGCACTTTCAATTTTCTATTAAAAATAAAAAGTATTATAGTACCTAGTATTGAAATAATAATTGGCCCTCGAGATACCGATAGCAGAACACAACTTATCAATATTCCTTGAAATAAATAATTGTACCACGTATTATTTAATAATGTTCTATAATAAAAATATAAGAATGTAGTCGCCATAAAAGTTCCAAATACGACCGGAGTCCATAAAATGGAAGTCATACGTACAATAAAATATTGTGCTACTTCATTGATTGATTTTGCTCCACTTGTTTTTAGAAGCATCGAAATCATTGTATCATAAAACACAAAGTACAGTACTAAACCAAAAACACCTACAACAAAAAACCATTTGAAAATTTTGTCGACATATTTTTCAATTTCATTTATTTCTGAAGTATTGATAGAAGCTATAAAGTAAAAAATCATTGGTAGATAGGTCATTCTAATTCCATAAATACTCAACTTTAAATCTTTAGCCAGAATAACACCTATTATTACATTGGAGATTAAATAAACTACAACTACCCAATCGAAATAGTTGAAGTTAACTCTCAAGTTGTTTTTTTTTATATAAACAACTAAATAAAAAACAATCAGCAGAACAAAAATTTCAGGAAGTGCAGATATGGAATACTCAAAAAACGAATGAGACGTATCTGAACCAATTAAAAGTACACGTAAGGTAATAAATAAGCTTCCGAATACAAAAAAAGAAAATATGCTATTTAATAGCGTTTTTGAGTTGAAGTGCATAATACATAATTAAAAAAAATCAAAATGTTCAGGAGTAATTTTGATAAATGTAGTTAAAATTGATCTTTATCCTGTACTTATTATAAAACCATCACTCGTCTTGTGAAATAACTTTCAAATTAATTTCATCGCGAATTAATCGGCGGCTAGGATACCAGGCTGCAAAAAGTCCGATTACGGCTACTGCTAAAAACACATAGAGGAAATCGCTGAACAACATTTTTACGGGGTATGAATCAATCACGAAAGATCCGGAACCCGATAATTCGAT
>JANLOW010000141.1:0-16769 GCA_031366785.1 Bacteroidota bacterium
CAAGGTAAGATCGATTCGAATGAAAATTATTAAGTACTTAAACCGCTATCGACTTATAATCATACTGATAATTAGTTTGATTTGTGCCTCTAACGTAAAATGGGGTGGACAACGTTGGAAAGAAATAATAGGATTCGACGGGAAAGGATATTATGCTTATTTGCCGGCTATTTTCATTTACCAGGATTTGCAACTCACTTTTCTTGATAATATCGAAGAAAAATATTCCGGGCCTAACACGCATTATGAGATTCGAGTTGTTACTCCACATGGCACTATAGATAAATATTTTTGTGGAACCGCTTTTGTTCAACTTCCATTTTTTTTTGTTGCACACCTTTTAACAATACTTACGGGGGGTTCTGCTGATGGATATTCTTACTTCTACCAAACAAGTATAAGCGTGGCAGGAATAATTTACGCTTTAATTGGTTTGTTTTATCTTCAAAAAATATTAAGAAAATATTCAATTTCGGAATCTATAATTACCATTGTCATATTCGCCATTTACTTCGGAACTCAATTATTTTATTATAGTATTTTCGATCCATCGTTTTCACATGTTTACTCGTTTACTGCAATTACTGCTTTTATATTTCTACTGAAAAAATATTTAGGCAATCAAAATGGCAAAGATTTAATTCTTTTAGGTTGCTTACTTGGAATTATAGTTTTAATTCGTCCGGTTAATGGATTAATAGTTTTTATTTTTCCATTCCTGGCAGGTAGCCGCGAAATTACGTTAAGTGTAATAAAAAATATTTTAAAAAATAAAACAAGCTTCTTTATTGCGGCGACTTTATTCATTTTAATTACAAGTTTGCAATTTCTATTTTATTTTTTACAAACCGGTAAAATATTTATTGATTCCTATGTAGTTGAACGTTTTCTTTGGAACCGGCCGGAAATATTAAATATACTCTTGAGCTATAAAAAAGGATTATTTATTTATACTCCAATAGCATTTATTGCCCTCGCCGGACTTATTCCTTTATACCATAAAAGCCGCTTTTCATTCTGGTCGTTTATTATTTTCTTTTTAACAATAAGTTATGTCTTTTCCTGCTGGTGGATGTGGTGGTATGGAGGAAGCTTTAGTGCAAGACCTTATACGGAATTTTTATCTCTGTTCGGAATACTTTTAGCATTATTCTTATCAAGAATAATAAAAACGTTTAATCGAATCTTTATATATTCATTAATCGTATTCTGCATTATTTTATGTCAAGTACAGATTTATCAATTTCGCTACTATATTATTCATTGGGAGAAAATGGATAAAGAACATTATTGGAGAGTTTTTATGCGCATTGATAAAATTCTCAAACAAGAAAATCCAAATAGTGATTTGTTAAAAAAATAACATCTATTAGTTAATTGTTATGTTTAAAAGGTAGGATAAGATTACGAATTAAATATTTTTACATTTTTTTTGCTTCATTCCAATAAACATCCATTTCTTCAAGTGTCATTTCACTTAATGCTTTTCCATTCTTTCGTGCCGCTTCTTCAAGGTATTGAAAACGATAAATAAATTTTTTATTAGTACGTTCCAGTGCTTCGTCTGGGTTGATGTTTTTAAAACGTGCATAATTAATCAGACTAAAAAGCACATCGCCGAATTCCGACATTGCATGATCTTCTTTTCCCGCCTCTGTTGCTTCTTTAAATTCCAGTAACTCCTCTTCCACTTTTTCCCAAACTTGTTCAGGTTTATCCCAGTCAAAACCAACACCCCTAGCCTTTTCCTGAATTCGCATCGATTTTACCATGGATGGCAATGATTTTGGAACACCTTCCAAAACGGAATTAATTCCTTTTCCTTCTTTTAATTTTAGCTGTTCCCAGTTTCTTTTAACTTCATCCTCATTTTCTACTTTAACATCACCATAAATATGCGGATGACGATAAATTAGTTTCTCGCATTGAGCATTAATTACATCCGTAATATCAAATTCATTTTTCTCAGAACCAATTTTAGAATAAAAAAGAATGTGCAATAATATATCGCCCAGTTCCTTTTTAATTGCCTGGAAATCCTGCTCCAGTATTGAATCTGTAAGTTCATAGGTTTCCTCTATGGTCAGATGCCTCAATGAATCCAATGTTTGCTTTTTATCCCATGGACAATTATCTCTTAGCTCATCCATTATTGAAGCTAGTCGTTCAAAAGCTTTTGCTCGTTCAGTCATAATGCGGTAAAAATACAATCTTTAAAACAATGTACAAGAAAGGCTGAAGTCATTATTCGTTTATATTATTAAAGGGTTGTGCTTCAAATCTTCCCTATATCTTTGTACATTATTATCTAAATTGCTCTTCAAAACGTTTATAAATTATTAAATAAAATCAACTATGCAAATTAATTTTTTCCATCGCAAAGGAATCTTATTCATCCCTGTTTCTTTTATAGGCTGGTTAATTCTTGTTGCCGCTTTAGCTTGTTCGGTTTATCTTTTTATCGACATTGACAGCCGGTCGCACTCCGTAAGCGATACACTTATCAATTTTGTATTTAATGCTTTGATTGTTGCAATAATTTATTCAATTATTGCCTTTTTTACAAGTAGCCGTGAAAAATAAAAAAATTCAAACCCTAAACATCTATCGTCAAAAATTACTTGGCTCTTGATTCTTGCTTCTTATTTCACAATCATCATATTCCTTACCTGCTGCACTGAACCATTTTGCAGCCGAGCATAATACACGCCTGAATTGTAATTTTCATTTTCAAACCAAACCTTATAAGTTCCTGCAATGTATTCTCCATCTGCAAGAGTCTTTATCATTTTTCCTTCACTATCAAAAACCTGAACAAGGGTATGGCCACCATTGGTCGTGAAATTTATATACGTGCTTGATGTAAATGGATTCGGATAATTATTGATTAAATTAATTCCGGCCGATTGATTTAATTCATGAATTCCAACTCCCATGCAAGCTGTGCTTTGAATAATTGGCAGTGTCTGAAAATTTTGCAGTAAGATATTGCTTAGATCAGAAGAAGGCACACAGAACCAGTCTTGCAATACAGAGGCATAAATTGAACGGAAGTCATATTGCATTGGTAAATTATCGTTGGAAGTAACGACTGCATCTATGACCGGATTAGATCCGAGAATGCCGCTTTGTACATCTTTTCCAAATACAAAAAGAGGTGCTGCTGCTCCATGATCAGTTCCATCGCTGGAATTAGATTTTATTCTACGTCCGAATTCGGAAAATGTCATTCCTAGAACGCGATTATCAATATTTAAAAACGAAACATCATCCATAAAAGCAGTAACTGCTTGAGATAATTTTCTTAATAAATCTGCATGTTCGCCTGAAGTTGTAGTAGTGTCAACCTGTGAGGAATGTGTATCAAAACCACCAAGGTTTACCATGTAAATTTTTGTTTTTAATCCGCCTGCAATTAAACGTGCGACAATTTTAAGTTGATCTGCAAGAGAATTTAATCCGGCAGCCGGATACATTGCTGATTGCTGCGTAATATTATTTGCAGCTGCAAGGATTACAGAAGAATACAAGGTTGATTGTTGAGCAACTTGCCTGATATATGTTAATTCTTTCCCTGCATTTGTATTCGGTGCAGGATCCTGAATTCCATTAATTAAATTATAAAAACTTGTTGGATCTGAAATAGCCATTCCCATGCTTGATGCAGGACCTTGCAGTGCAAGTGAAACTGAAGAACCAATCTGCAAAGCGAGAGGATCAGGCATAGTAGGATTTGGATATCCGGTCGGGAAATTTGGATATTCATAATTCAGATACCTTCCACCCCAACCTGAAGAAATAACCTGATCAGAATCTGAACCGGTAAGCCATATATCCGTTGCTCTGAAATGTGAAAAATTTGGTGAGGGATATCCTACCGACTGAATTATATTTAATAAACCGTTATTGAAAAGCTGCTGCATGCCTGACATTGCAGGATGAAATCCTGTATTTGCATATCCGTTTAATGATAATACTTGCGTATCAGGAATAAGGATGTTAGATCTGGCTGATGAAAGATTCGAATATTGATCAAGAGGTATTACAGTGTTAAGGCCATCGTTACCTCCATTCAATTGAATTAGCACCAAAGCATGATCATTAAGAGTGGCTGAAGTAAGTGCCTGCATTAATGGCGAACCTGCAAAGGCTCTGAATGAAAACCCATTTAATAGAGATGGTAATAATGCAGCAGGTATTGTTTTTCGAAAAAAATCTCGTCTTTTCATAGGGAAGATTAAGAAAGTTGGTATTCGGAAAGGTCCATTATATATTTATAAAAAGATTGCAGGCGCGTTTTAACAATATTATAATTTGTAGTGTTGAGCGGATCACTAACGTATGCATCCCAAGCTACTGTCCAATAAGAGTTGGAAGCTTGACCCGAAAGTAAGATCGACAAAAGATAAGCTTGCAATCCGGGTGTAGGTAAAATGGCATAACTAATTGCCAAAACTTCATCAATTAATGCAATCGGGTCTGATGGATTCGATAATGATTCTGTAAATTTTACAGCATCAATAACAATCGTTTGACCTAAATTTGTATAACCGTTATTTGTCATCCTGTCGGAAAACTGATTTCTTTTTGGAAGCGTATCTGAATTTATCCACATCTCATGATAAGAAGGATCCTGATAATATGCCTGCCATCCTGCAACATTAGGAGGGTCACCTAAGTCTAGTTGAAATGCAGCTGCCTGACTTCTAATTTTATCCCAAGCTGCATATTGTGCAGTAATATCAGAATTATCAGGGAAAACCACGTCATATTCCCTGCTTAATGCTGCCGCAAAATCGATAGGTGATTTAATAAGACAAGCACGATTAAGAACATCAAAAAAATGTTCGCTTTTAAAAAGTGCAGATAGTACAGGAACTATATCATAATTATTTGAACGGAAAATATTCGCTAATGGTTTAATTACATTTATCTCTGTTGATGCATCTATTGAATAATACACAAACCATCTGTAAAGTTTTCTACAAATAAATTCAGCAACTTCGTTTCTTTGAAAAATAATATTCATCAGTTCATCCACTTCGTTTGCCCCTGCAACTCCGCTTTGTCCCGTAATTACTGCATTATTATAACTTGACGAAAAAACCTTATTATTTACATCATGCTTTGCCGGTTGAAAGTATGAATTGAATCCATTTGCCGATGAACTATTAACCAGATCATTTCGCCAACCAGTGAGCGCCCGGGCGGCTTCTTTAACATCTTCCTCATTATAAAAAGGATTTCCATTGCTGTCTTTACCAACAGTAAAAAGCTCCTGAAGTTCTCTGCCGTAATTTTCATTCGGAGCAAGTGCTGTATTTTTATCTCCATTAAGATAAATAAGCATGGCACTATTTATAGTAATTTGTTTTGTGAAATCTTTGAAATTACCTAACGCATATTCTCTTAATAAAGTATTGTATTTATATATATAAGTGGACACTTGTACAATGTCAAATTCAACGACAAAATGATTACTCCAGAATAAAACCATTTTTTCTCTAATGCTTCTGGATTGATTTAATATTTGAGACATCCACCAGGATTTCAAACTTTTCCTTCGAACGCCAAAGGTGAAAACAACACCATTGTTGGTATCTGGTGTGCCCGGCCAGGGTTGTCCTGCTGCACACTGTGGATCTGTTAAAATATTACTGTAATTATTTAATGGAGGAGAAGGAAGCGTGTATGCCGGATGATTAATCAACTCAAGAATTGTATCTACAGAATCGCTCATGCTTAAGCCAAGAAAATAATTTAAATCACTTTTTGTAGAACCAAACATGGTACGCTTAAGTAAATGCCTGACTTCAGCAATTGTCCAGTTTCCGTTATAAGGAGTTAAACCGGAATTTGTGCGTGCAACAGAATCAAAATCCTGTTTTTTATTATTCATTGATTGAAGGCCCGAAAAAATTTCTCTTCTATTCATACGCTAAATTATTGACAAGAGACTTTTATTGTTTTAAATAGTTTAATTGGATAGTAATGAAATTAAAAATATGAATCAAATTAAATTTCTGGATTTAATAGAATAAATAGGCTGGAACGAAGTTACCTTAGAAAAACTTTGCTATCAAAAAAAAAGCTAACTGAATTTGTACAGTTAGCCTTTTCGAATATTATTAATATAAATTAGTTCAGTTTATAAGGTACGATCATTTGAAACTCAGGTATTCTTACATAAAACTGCTTTTTATCAATAAGCCTTTCCATTAGGTATGTACCGTACATTTTTCCGATTTCTGAATCAAGATTACAACCGGAGACATATTGATAACTTTCACCTGTTCCGATAATTGGCTGCTCTCCAACTACACCATCACCTTCCACCTCGCGATTTGTAGCATTTGAATCAATAATAAACCAATGACGGCGTGACAAACGAATAGAATAATCGCTGTTATTAGTTATTGTTATACGATAAGCAAATATATGCTGATTCAGCAATGTATTGCTTTGATCAGGACGATAGAATACCTCTACACTGACTTTTACACCTGATGTTACCTGCGTAATCATAAAACTATTATTGATCGTCAAATATATTAAAGCAAGTTAATATTAATTTATTATTTTGACCAATGTATCAATTCCTACTGTAAACATCATCCATTTTATCGCTAGTTTGAGTGACAATCTTATGACAAATGTCTCTGTACTGAGGTAATAATATTGTTTTAAGTTTTCTAATTATGATAAGTTGACTTTTTTTCGAAAAAAAGCTATTCTAAACCTGATAATTGTACAAAAATATCTTCCCATTCCTTGGTAATTTCCTTTAGTTTAAATTCGTGTTTATTAAAATTTTCCAAGGCATTTTTGAATTTTTCCGGATCTGAATAAACCGATTGGTCAGATAAATCTTTTTCGAATTTCTCTTTCTCTTTTTTGGCGTTGCTAAGCTCTTCCTCAAGTCGTTTAAAGCGGCTATTTAGTTTTTTCTTTTGCTTAACTTCTTCTTCGTTTACATTTTTAGATAATGAAACTTCTTTTTTACTTTTCTCTTTTTCTTGCTTTACTTTTAAGAGTTGATTTTTCTGTTCGGCCTTTTCTACATTTTTCTTTTGTTCCAATGAATACTCATACTCATCATAAGGTCCGGGATATTCTTTTATATGATGATTTTCAATCCACCAAATTTTATTTGCGACTTGTGAAAGAAAATATCTGTCGTGAGAAACAATAATAAAAGTTCCTTCATATTCCTGTAAAACCTGAATCAGTATTCCGACGGATTGCATGTCGAGGTGATTGGTAGGTTCATCAAGAATTAAAAAATTAGCTTTACTTAAAATTGTTTTTGCAAGTGCAACACGCGATTTTTCTCCTCCAGAAAGAACTTTTATTTTTTTAAATACATCATCACCTGTAAATAAAAATGCACCGAGAATGGTACGCAATTCAACTTCTTTCTTATCAGGGGCAAATAAGATTAGTTCATTCAATACATCATTGTTTAGTCCAAGTGCTTCCAATTGATGTTGAGCATAAAAAGAAGGAATAACATTATGAGTAATATCGCTTTTCCCTTCATACGGTTCTGAGCCGTTAATCATTCGCAACAATGTAGATTTACCTCTGCCATTAGCTCCTATTAAAGCAATCTTGTCGCCCCTGTTTATCTTAGTTTCTGTATTTTTCAATATGTTAAGATCGCCGTAACTTTTATTTTTAATATGAAGATGAGAAACAAGTTTTCCCGGCTGTTTCTCAATCTGAAAACGTATGCTGATATCAGGAGTACCCGATTCAACATCTTCAATTTTGTCTAAGCGATCAAGTTTTTTTATTCTTGATTGAGCCATAGTTGCTTTGGATGCTTTTGCTCTGAAACGATCAATGAGTTTTTCTTGTTCCTTTATATATTTTTGTTGATTTTTAAACTGTGACCGTTGCAGGTCTTCACGACCTGATTTTTCGCTCAGATAAAATGTATAATTACCATTATAAACTGTTATTTTTTGTTGAGCAATTTCTGCAGTCTTCGTAACAACATTATCGAGAAAATAACGATCATGGGAAACAATTACTACTGTACCCTTGTAATCCTTCAAATAATTTTCAATCCATTTGATAGAAGGAAGATCCAAATGGTTCGTTGGCTCATCCAGTAACAATAAATCGGGATTCTGAAGCATCATTTTTGCTAGCATCACCCGCATTCTCCAACCTCCTGAAAACTGACTAAGTTTTTTACTCAAATCAGCGGTCGTAAAACCCAATCCTTCAAGTAATGCTTCAGCTTTGGGCTGAAGATTATATCCATCGGCAGCATCAAATAAAACCTGTTTGTCGTGCAGTGCATGTAAAACTTCTTCGCTATGGTCATGTTCCATTTTTTCAAGAAGTTCATGTATTTCCTTCTCTAATTCCAATGTAGGAGCAAAAGCTTGCATAGCGACTTCGAGAATAGTTTCGTCGCTACTATAACTGAGTAAATCCTGGTTAAGAAATCCTATTGATAAATTCTTAATCTTGCTGATTTCCCCGCTTTCTGTAAGATATTCTCCATTAATAATCCTCAATAAAGTTGATTTTCCGGTTCCATTTAGTCCAACCAGTCCTATTTTTTCTCCCGGATTAATTTGCCAGGTGGCATTTTTGTATAAATATCTTCCGCCAAATTCAAAAGAGATGTTGTTTACTGTGAGCATAGCTGCAAAAGTCACAATTCTAGATGGGTAAACCAACTTTTATTCTGATTCCGATGGACGATTTTTGAAAAGGTCAGACATTTTTTTTTAAAAAACTTTCTCTTATCATTGCGCTCCGAAAAAAATAAAAAATAATTAAGATCTATTTTCAAAAAATAATTAACAATAAAAAGTTGTCATTGATGATTTAATATTATTTTTAGTTAAAAAAAACTGTATCCATTAGCTTGATTTTGAACTGAATAAGCAACAAGTAAATGTCACAATAGGAAAACAATCCCTTTTTTAAACAGCAGGAATATTCATACAAATCCTCGCAAAAAAAATAAAAAAAATAATACTCTAATAATTGTAAACAACACTTTTTATGAAAAAAATCTATCTATTAATATCATTCATTATTGTTTGCGGTTTTCAGGTAAATGCTCAAATTGCTACTGTTGATACCTCATGGAAAAAAGGAGGTTTTATCGGATTAAATTTCACACAAGTTAATTTATCGCAATGGGCCCAAGGCGGTGAAAATTCGATTGCCTTATCAAGCGGAGCAAATCTTTTCGCAAATTATATAAAAGGCAAAGTAGATTGGCAAAACTCACTGGATTTAGCTTATGCAATGATTAAATCAGGTGATGCATCTTTGAAAAAAAGTGATGATAAAATTGATTTCACTTCAAAATATAGCCGTAAATTCAGTGACCATTGGTTATACGGTTTTCTCGTTAATTTCAAAAGTCAATTTGCTCAGGGGTTCAATTATCCAAACGATAGCGATGTAGTTTCAAAATTCTTTTCTCCAGCTTTTCTGATACTTGCAATTGGTTTAACCTATAAGCCGGTTGATTATTTCGAGGTTTTCATTTCCCCTGCTACAGGAAAATGGACATTTGTAAATGATAAAATATTATCTGATTTGGGTGCTTATGGAGTTGCTCCGGGAAAAACTGTTCGACCTGAATTTGGCGCTTATTTGAATATGAAATTTAAGAAAGACCTTATGGAGAATGTAACTTTCTCAACAAAACTTGAATTATTTAACAACTATACCGACAAGAATAAAGACAATGCTAAAAAAGTAGATGTGAACTGGGAAAATATGCTTATTCTCAAAGTAAATAAATACATAAATGCATCGGTAACCACACAATTACTTTATGATGCTAATGTTGTTGAACATACTCAATTTAAAGAAACAATAGGTGTTGGTTTTAGTTATAAATTTGGTAAATAAAAATTTATTATAAACTTTTAAGAAAAATCTCAATAAGAATAGTTCTCAAAATTTATTGATCTTAATGGAAATTTGGATATTCAGCTCATTAGCTTTACTCCTATTTTCAATTTTAATCAATGATAAAAAACTACTTTTATTGAGATTCTTTTTGTTAATGAATTAATTTTCTTTTAAGTTTTATTCTTGATTTTTTACTTAAAATTACTTGTCTAAACAATAGACAAAAGATGAAACAAATAATTATTGTAGGTATAGGAGGATTTATTGGCAGTATTTCCCGCTACTTAATTTCCCAATCCACACAAAATAAATTTATTTCAGTTTTTCCATATGGGACATTAACTGTAAATATTACAGGATGTTTGTTAATTGGAATCATTTATGGCTTAAGTGAAAAATCAAACATATCATTCGAATGGCGATTATTTCTAGCAACAGGAATTTGTGGTGGGTTTACAACATTTTCTGCTTTTTCAATAGAAACCTTTGGACTCCTTAAGGAAGGAAATATTATTTATGCCTTATCCTATGTTTGCGCAAGTGTTTTGTTTGGATTGTTAGCCACATTTATAGGAATATTCGCCTTAAGGTTTTTATAAATTATTGAACTTTTCTTTAAAAAATTAATTTCCAGAGATTGCCATTCTATCAATATATTACCAAGTAATTTTCAACGAAATACTATTTTTAAAATCACCTGTATTTTTAATGAAGATTATTGTTTATTCATCTTGTGATCATTCGAAGCCATATAAATTTGATGCTCAATTTAAAAAAGAAAAAAATGAAAAAGATCCTTGTTTTGGCAGTCTCTGCCATGTTTTTTGTAACAATTAATGCACAAACAACTAATCAGGCAGCTGCACCAAAAGCTCCTTCTAAAATGGAGGTTAAACATGCAAATGCTTCCGAAGCTAAAAAAATGGAAGTTGCAAAGCCTCCCCGTGAAGTAAAATCAAAAATTGCTTCAGCTAAAAAAACTAAGGTAACTGTTAAACCTGAAGTTAAAGCTGATATGAAGAAGTAATTTTTTTTGTTTAGTGGTAATAAAAGTCGTTTAACATATTGTTTAACGGCTTTTATTATTTTAACAAAAGTATTTCATAAATCGTTCATTTAAATGCAATTATTGCTATCTAACACATTAATTTAGCATCATGCATAAATGGGCCAGAATAAATATTTTTTTCACTTTTCTACTATTTTATTATTATTCATCCGCCCAAATTTATCAGCCTGTCTATATTTCCGGAGATCATCAAGGTGGAATAACTGTAATGGCTAAAGATCCTGAAGAAAAGTACTTGATTGCTGGCGATACTGAAGGGGAATTATATTTTCATGATTTGAGTACCGGTAAAATTGTCGAAAAAATAAAAGCACATACTGCCGAAGTTTGCCGCTTACAATTCAACTCAAATGGAAAACTACTTATTTCTGCCACGCATGATGGAGAAATAAAAATCTATGATTTCAGCCGTGGGAAAATTATACAAGCTATTTATTCTCCCGATTATTCCGGAATTCGTTTCGTTCTCTTTTCTATTGCCGATGGATTTATTTATTTTAACGGGAATAATAGATTGTATAAAACCCGTTCCGATCTCACTCAAATTGTAAATGAAATTTTAAATGAAAAAGATACAATTACAGATGCTGTTATAACCAGTGACCGCAGTTCTCTTATATTTTCTACCGGAACAAAACTAAAAGTATTAAATACAAGAACTGATCAAATTATCCAGGAATTTAATACCGGTCCTTCTAAGATAAATAAAATCGCTCTTGTAAAAGATACATTGCTTGCTACCTGGAGCAATGATGGTACTATATATTTCTGGCACTATTTACTCGGACAAATAAATCCGGCACCGTTATTTTTTCTTAAAGCAGGAAATCCAACTGTAATGAATTTTTCTAATGATGGAACGCTAATGAGTAGCGGCAACATTGGAAATTGGGCAAGAATATGGGAGCCATTAAAAAAAACAATTTTACAGGAACTTTTTTCGCATACCAATACAGTAACATCAACATGTTTTGGTACAGGTAACGACGTAATTTTTACTGGTGGATTGGATGGAAAAATTATATTATGGAAAAAAAGTGCCTCCCCTCCTACTGACACTTTAAAACAACCCAAACTTATACTTGATTCTCTACCCTTCGAAATTATCTTATCGCCACCGGCAAAAAATGGAATAATAATGAGTGAAACAAATATTCCAAAAATTATTTCCGGGAGAAAAGTAGTTTCAGATTTAAAAATTGATGTTGACACGCCAGTTATAAATGTTTATGTTTATGATAATTCATTTATAGATGGTGACACTATGTCGTTGTTTTTTAACGGAACCTGGGTTTTGGATCATTATGGAGCAACCAAAATAAAACAGGCCGTACAATTAAATCTTGTTCCTAATACGAATAATTACCTGGTACTTTTTGCCAATAATCTGGGTAAAAGTCCACCTAATACAGCAGCAATTGAATTTGACGATGGAAAAAATAAACGCATATTTAAACTATCGTCAGACTTAAAAAATTGCAGTGCCATAAATTTCTTTTTTAAAAAATAGATGTGCTTTTCTATTAAATACCTCTCTTATGATTAATATTCTCCATATTTAAATTATTATATAAAATTACCCGTATTTAAAACATGAGGTGGGAAACTTTATAAAACCAGACATAATAGCACAACTTTTATTCTTTTTACAATCTTATTTCTAAAAATAATATTATATTGTGATTCCTGAAATAAAATTGATTTACAGTATATTTATTATTATTAATTCAAGAAATGAAATTTGCTATTGTCGATATTGAAACAACCGGTGGAAATGCACTCAAAGACAGAATCACAGAAATAGCTGTTTACATTCATGATGGAAATAAAATTATTGATGAATTCAGTTCGCTAATTAATCCTGAGTGTCTAATACCTCCTTTCATCTCCCGATTAACTGGTATTAGTAATGAAATGGTTGAAAACGCTCCTCGTTTTTTTGAAGTCGCTAAACGATTAATCCAAATTACAGATGGAGCTGTATTTGTTGCACACAATGCTCCTTTCGATTATGGATTTATTCGTCAGGAATACAAATCCCTCGGCTTCAATTTTTCGCGTGATTATCTCTGTACTGTACGATTGAGCCGAAGGATAATTCCGGGATTCAGATCTTACAGCCTGGGTAATTTATGTAATAGTTTAAATATTGCAATTGAAAACAGGCACAGGGCCAGCGGTGATGCGCTTGCTACCGTAAAGCTTTTCGAAATGTTACTTGAAAAAAACAAAGAAGAAAATATTATTTCGGAATTTATAAAGAATGATTACATAAATCTTAGGTTCCCTCCTGGTTTCAACAAAGCTATAATGGACAAGCTTCCTGAAACTTTTGGCGTATATTATTTACATGATGCTGATGGGAAAATTATTTATATCGGTAAAAGCAATAATATACGTAAAAGAATTTTTAGTCACTTCAGTAATAAGCAATCCCGTAAAGCATTAGAATTAAGAAATAGTGTTTCTGATATAACCTTTGAAGAAACAGGAAATGAATTAATAGCTTTATTATTAGAATCCCATGAAATAAAAATAAATCAACCATTTTATAATCATGCCCAAAAAAGAACTGTTTTTAATTACTGCATAAATGTAATTACTAATGAAAATGGTTATTTGACCTTTCAAATTGGGAAAGAGAAAAAAAATGATAATTTACTTTTTACGGCAAGCTCTTATGACCATGCGCTTGAAATAATAGATAAGCTCATTTTTAAATTCACCCTTTGTCAAAAACTTTGCGGTATTCATAGTATTGTCCATGCCTGTTTTGGATATTCAGTAAAACAATGTAATGGCGCATGTATTGGAAAAGAAAGTCCTTCAGAATATAATAAACGTGTTAAATTAGCGATAGGAAGTCTGGATTATAAAAATAATAACTTTATGATCATACAAAATGGAAGATCGGACTCAGAAAAATCTGTCGTGCATATTGAAAAAGGGAAATATGTCGGTTATGGTTATTTCGAACCAGAATTCGTTAATCCTGATCCTGATTCATTAAGAGATTTTGTAAAATATAAAGAAGATAACAGAGATGTAAATAGAATTATCAGCAATTTTCTAATAAATTCAAAAGATACAAATGTACTCGTTTTTCCATAATTAATTATTAGAAATCAATCTATGATCATAAGGAAATTATTTATTATATTTTTGTTTTTAAATCTTTCCTTTACCACCGGCAATTTCTTTGAATTTAAACTTCCTAATTTGGAAAATAAAATTATTTCATTTTCGGACTTTAAAAGTAATAATGCAACCATTATTGTTTTCCTTCTAAGTGATTGTCCTGCTTCTCAAAGCTACTCGCTTACATTAAACAAACTGGCTAAAAAATACAATAAAAATAATGTTTCAATGATTGGAGTTTTTCCTGGAACATTTTCTACGGATGATGAATTACGAAAATTCAGAAGCATGTATAAAATCAACTTTCAGCTAGTCAAAGATCCTGAAATGAAACTTGCTAAACACTTACATGCAAATATTGGCCCCAGTTGTTTTCTAATTGATGAATCCGGGAATGTGGTGTATAAAGGTCGAATCGATGACTGGCTATTTTCCATTGGTAAAAAGCGACAAGTAATAACAGAAAACAATCTGGATGATGCTATTAAATGTGTAATTACAAAAAAGCCCATAAAAATTACAGAAACCAAAGCAATAGGTTGTATATTGGAATATGATTAAAAATATAAAAAATGAAAAAATAGCTTTTTATTTTAAAATTCTTTTTTTCTATATATTTCTTTTGATTCAATGTTCTTGTAATAATACAGGTAAAAATATAATAAATGATAGTCCTGTCTTTTCAAATGAAATAGCTCCTATCATTTATAAAAATTGTTCCCCGTGTCACAGGCCTGGTTCGGGGGCTCCTTTTGATTTAATCACTTATGGAGATATAAAAAAGCATTTACATACAGTTCAATTATCCATCAATGAAAAACTGATGCCTCCCTGGCCTGCTGATACTAGCTATTCACACTTCAGGGATGAAAAAGTATTAACAAAGAATGAACTTTTACTTTTGAACAAATGGATTGATAATGGAGCACCCATTGGAAATATCTCCATCATTCCTAAACCTCCTGAATATTATAATCAAAGCAAGTTTGGTAAACCAGATTTAATATTAAAAATGCGGCAAGCGTTTTTAATTAAAGGAAACAATAAAGATAATTTTATCATGCTTAAAATACCTTATGAGCTTTTAAAAGATACATTTATCCAAGGAATTGAAATAGTACCCGGAAATAAAAAACTTGTACATCACATAAATGCACATTTAATACAATACGAGGCGGGAGCAAAAAAAAATATTTCATCCGGAGTTCCTTTTATCGACACTGAAAAAAAGGATAAGCGTCAAGCCTTTGAATTGCTTGAAATAAAAAACGATGATGGCACTTATCCCCTTTTGACTCCATCGGTAACGAATTACCTTCCCGGAGTAGAGGTTTCATTTTATCCACAAAATATTGGTGGCTATAAAATGAAAAAAACAGGAGCTATTTTGCTAGATAATATTCATTATGGCCCAAGTCCCGTTGATACCACCGATCAAACTTCTTTCAATATTTTTTTTAGTCCGGTGCCGCCAACCAGACCAGTTAAAGAGTTTATTCTTGGTACAAGTGGTATTTCCACAATAGAACCACTACTTGTAGTCCCTGCCGATACCATTAAAAAATTTACGACTTCATACCGAGTACCGGAAGATATATCATTACTTACAATAAATCCGCACATGCATTTATTGGGTAGTTCATTTCTTGCCTATGTTTTATTACCGGATGGGGATACACTACCATTAATTCGTATTCCAAAATGGGATTTCCGATGGCAATACTTTTATACATTTAAAAAAATTATAAAAATTCCTTCATCGTCAATAATACATGTAGAAGGAATCTACGATAATACAGAAAATAATCCTTTGAATCCATTTCACCCACCTCATATAATTTCCGAACGAGATGGAAGTATGCGAACAACAGACGAAATGTTTCAATTTATTTGTACCTATATTCCATACAAGGCTGGTGATGAAAATATTTTATTAGATACAAAACTAATTTCTCATGGAAACTAAGAAATCAAACTATCAGATTATAATTCCTCAAAAAATAAATGAAATTGAATCGTACTACAAATTGCGATTTGAAGTTTTAAGAAAACCATGGGGGCAAGACGAAAACACTGTTCGTGATGAATGGGAGGATCAATCTTTACATATATTAATGATCGACGACGACGGAAATGCAATAGCAACAGGACGCCTTCAATTTAATTCGGTCATGGAGGGTCAAATACGATCCATGGCTGTGTCAGAATCTTTCAGGGGACAAGGATTAGGTACAAAAGTTCTTAAATTTCTCGAAGAAAAAGCAAAAGAGAAAAAATTTTCAAAAATAGTTTTAGATGCCAGAGACCTGGCTGTAGACTTTTATATAAAAAACGGTTATATTATTGACGGTCCCTCCTATACATTGTTTGATGTAATTCCTCATTTTCATATGATTAAAAACATTTAACAGAGGAAGTAAGAAATGGATTAAAAAAATATATTACTCTTTATTCTTCTTAAGTCTGCCAAAAGAGAGCGGGTATGGATAAAAAACTTGCAACGGTTTAATTCATTTTGGGGAAAAATATCAGAATAATGACTTAGTAATTCAGTTAGAAATGATTTGGCCGGCAATAAAAATAAACCTAAATAAATTTAAAAAAACTATTTCGATTTTTTTAATGTAAATGTAAATGTAGTACCAATGCCAAAAGTACTACGCACATT
>JANLOW010000142.1:0-15953 GCA_031366785.1 Bacteroidota bacterium
CCATATTACTATAACTCTTACGATGCTACCAGTTCATATTATGGCCCACGCGGTGCAGTTAGCAGTAACAGTCCAAGATTTAGTTCTCAAAGAAAAAGTGAAATAGCTCCAATGAGTGTAAAATATGAGCAGGCGATTTCTGAAGGACGTATATCCAGAGATCCGGCGAAAGGAAAAATTAAAAATGATAATATTAATCAAGAAAGAAATCCGGTAATAAACAACAAGGGGATTAATAATATTCGTAATAATACAGGTACAAAAAATTCTACCCCTGAAATTTATCGCCCGAATAATAATCCTCAGGAAATAAATAAAAATAATCAGAATCCAAATTCCGGGCGCGATAATAATTCAAATCCTCCAATAAATAATCCTAAACCAAATGTAAAGCCTGCCTTTAAACAACCTGAAATAAATAATCCGGATCGTAACCGTATTCATCAAGAAAATATTCAACCAAAAAAAGAAAACCAACGGCCTATAATTGAAACTCCGAAAATTGAACAGACTCCAAAACGTGAAAATAATTCTCAAAGAAATCAGGACTCCCGAATTGAAATACCTACTCGTCAGGAAAACAAAACCCCTGTATTCACTCCAAGAGTTGAGCCTAGGCAATACAAGCAAGAAAGTGCTCCGGCACCACAACGTTCTCAACCTTCTCGTCCGGCAGAACAAAATAACAATGGTGGAGGCAGAAGAAAATAATTAGTTTTAAAAATTATAATAGTACAAATATAACTTGTCATGTTAATGCCCGCATTTCCCAAATATACAAAAAGGTATGCGGGCTTTTTTTACTGAACTATATGAAAACAAAAACCAAATTCCTTCTAAACATCTTAATTTTTTTTTCTGTTCTCAATTTAAAAGCTCAAACAGATGTTGATGCATTTCGTTATTCGGGTGGATCTATTACAGGAACTGCGCGATATTCTGCTATGTCGGGCGCCTTTGGTGCTGTAGGTGGTGATTTTACATCACTCTCTTATAATCCGGCCGGAATAGCAATCTACCGAACCTCTGAATTTACATTTACCCCTTCAATTTATGCCGGATCGAATACTTCATACTTTTTAGGACAATCGAATAAAGAACTTAAATACAATTTCAATATTGGAAATACAGGATTAATATTTACCAGAAAACTTTCTAACGATGAAAATAGTCCGGGATGGAAAAGTTGGAATTTTGGTATAGGATATAATCGTTTAAATAATTTTCACAACCGTAGTTTTTATGAAGGTATCAATCCATCAAATTCTTTGTTGGATCATTTTGCAGAAACAGCAACAGGCACAAAACCGGATAATCTTGACGGTTATTATGAATCTCTTGCTTATAATGCATATCTTATAAATCCTGATGTTTCGAATAATTATACTGGTATTATACCGGCCGGACAAGTGATTCAAAGAAAAACAACAGAGACACGAGGAACTATCGGAGAAACCGTTTTCACTTTCGGAGGCAATTATTCAAACAAATTTTATTTTGGTGGAACATTAGGATTTAAAAATTTACGATACGTAGAATATACAAGTTATGAAGAACAGGATCCTGATACGCTTATACCATATTTTAACCGCTTCAATTTTCAACAAGATTTAACAACGACAGGCTCTGGCTTTGATATGAAATTCGGAATGATTTACAAAGCCAATGATATATTTCGTTTAGGAATGGCCTTTGAAACTCCCACTTGGTATACGATGCATGATGAATATAAAAACAGCATGATTAGTTATTTGGATACTGGTATTGCAAAATTTTATTCGGCAGAATCTCCTGATGGATCCTATGATTATGATTTAAATACTCCTTTCAAAGCTATGGGAAGCATTGCATTTATTTTTGGAGCAAATGGATTATTAAGTGCTGATTATGAATTTTCTGATTATAGTGATGCCAGATTTAGCTCTACAGAGTCTTCTTTTTCAAGTGTAAACAGTTTTATTGCCCGTAAATATTCTGAAATTCACTCCCTTCGTATCGGAACAGAATGGCTGTACGAAAATATAAGTTTCAGAGGGGGGACTGCTTTTTCTTCATCACCATTAAATGAAATATATAAAGCGGGAAGCTCTGATTTTTCTAAAAAAAGTTTTTCCGGCGGAATAGGATTTAGAGAAAATAATGTTTTTCTGGATTTTGGCTATGTATACACTATGAGTGATCAGTTTTATCAGCCTTATACTTTAAGTTCAGAAAAAGTACCAGGTGTAAAGTCAAGAGTAATAGGAAATAATTTTTTAATGACGCTTAAAGTAAAATTCTAAAGTACTTTTAATGTATTGAAAAAGTATCGGGTAAACTCTAATTCATAGATTTTATCCGATCCAGACCAGCCAAGGCTTTCTGATTAATACTGTTTTTATATTGTTCATGTTTAATTGAAAGACATTTTTTAAAATAAAGTTCAGCTTTAATTTTCTGTTTTTCTTCTTCGTAGATTAGTCCGAGCATCAAGGCACTGTTTGCCGCAAAATAATATCTGGAAGAAAGACCATTTTTAATTGTCATTTCAAAATAGTTGATGGCTTTATCATTTTTCCCGGTCATCTGCATTATTCGACCCAGTCTGTAAGTTACTTCCAGTTGATCACTATAATATGAAAAGTTTTCAATTTTCTTTCCTGTAATTTCCGATAAAGAATGGTCATAATATCCACCATCAAAATATAATCTGGCGCGCAATAAATAAACATTGCAAATTTCAGGACTTTCTGCCTCCTCTTTAGCAGCTTTATCGTCTTCGTTAAGTGCGACTCCATTCTCTATGCATTTTCTAAGATTCTCTTTATACTTTATTGTATCACCCTGAATAAGATAAACCCAGGCTAATTTTTGATAAGCGGATTTTATATTATTTACTCCTTTATAGTGAATAAGAAAATATTCGAAATCTTGTGATGAAGTATAATCCAATTTTCTAAGACGTGCCAAACCTCTTTTATAATATAAATAAATAAATGATTGATTGGATTCTTGTAAAAGTGTTGAATTAAGAACATCAAGAGCTTTTTCATTTTCTCCCTGTTTCATCAATATATTTGTAAAAACAAAAGCGACCAGCGGGTTTGAATTTATTATAGAAAGGATTTTTTCTGAAAGGAAAAATGAATCAACCGGAATAGAAAAAGCAGAATAGATGCTTCCTATGTAGTAAAGAATTTCGGGTTGATAGGATTTAAAAGAAGTCGATTCAATATTTAAATATACGGTCCGAAGTTCCTTAATTCCATCCGTAATATTTCCATCCATTCCGGCATATTTAATAATCCATTGATATTGCTGTGGAACAGAGCCAACAAAGACATTTAATATTCCGGAAATTTTTTTATTTAAGATAAATCTTGGAAATAATTTTTCATTATTATGAATAAGCTTATATGCTTTTTTGATTTCGCCTGCAGAAATAATATATTCATTAAATTTAATTCTAAGTAATGCTTGTTGAATTAAAATTTCTGATTCAACAAATAAATGAAAAGGGGAAGACGAATTATTTTTATCTATATTTAATTCTTCTAATCGAATAGAAGAATTTTTTTTAAGAATTTCAAATTCTGTTTTGCCGTCAGTAATAATTGCTTTCAGAAAATCGATATAATTTAAATAGAGTAAGCGTAAATCGTTACCAGGTTTTTCTGTTTTTTCTTCCTGCAAAAGTAATTCAGCTTCGGTAAAATGAAGGGTAAGAATTGAGGAAAAAGCAAGGTCAAGTTTTTTGTCAAATTCGTAATAGGCAAAAGAATTCAAAGAATTACTTAGGACAATTAATGAAATAAAAACAAATTTTTTATTCATAAAAAAGGGCCCTGAATAGAGGACCCTGAATTTTTAGTTTTATTAAAAAACTTATTGCGCTGTTTCTTCTTCAGCAATTTTCGGATCAACAAGAATTCTACCGCAATGTTCACATACGATAATTTTCTTATGTTGACGAATATCAAGTTGACGCTGAGGGGGAATTTTATTAAAACAACCTCCACAAGCATCACGCTGAACAGCGACTAATCCCAAACCATTACGAGCATTTGTACGAACACGGGTATATGCAGAGAGTAAACGATCATCTATAATTGTACGAGCCTTTGCTGAAATTTTATGAAGCTGTTCTTCCTCTTTTCGAGTTTCTTCAACTATGCTTTCCAGCTCTGATTTTTTCAATTTCAATACAGCCTGACGATCATCGAGTATTGATTGAGTTTCGTCAAACAGAATTTGTTTGGCAGAGACTTCAATAGTATATTCTTTTGATCGTTTATCTGAAAGTTGTATTTCAAGGTTCTGAAATTCTATTTCTTTATTCAGCGAATCAAATTCCCGATTATTTTTTACTTTTGATTGCTGACTTTCATATTTTTTAATCTGCTCTTTAGCGTCTTTTGCAACTAATTTTTTCTTTCCTACCTGATCGTTAAAATGAGCAATCTCTTCCTGAATATTTTCAATTCGGGTAGTTAAACCGGCAATTTCATCTTCAAGATCTGTCACTTCCATTGGCAATTCTCCACGGATAGTTCTGATTTTATCAATATTAGAATCAATCTCCTGAAGAACAAATAATGCTTTTAATTTTTCCTCTACGGTAAATTCAGAATGATCCATCGCCATAATTTCTTCCAACTTTTTTTCGAGCCGGTTTACGTCGATTATCTTTTCAATTTTCCGAGGTTTAAATGTTATTGGTTCCTTAGATTTAAGTTTTGTTTTTGCTATTTTAGATAAAGTCACGTTGGATATATTTTGTTCGTTTTCAGGCGAAACAATTAGATTGTCTTTTTTACTTTTTACATCCTTAGCAGGAGCAACGTTTGATGACTCTTTCACGTTTACCTTTGAAACGCTTTTTGTTTTCGCTTTTGTTTCTGGCTTAGCCATTGTTTTTGTAGCTTTTTTAGTTTTTGATACAGTGCTCGCCATGTGTTAAAAATTTATGTTATGTTGTTGATAATCTGATAAACAGACTACATATAATGTATGGGATTTGTATTTACCGTCGTTAAACGGACGGCAAAGGTAGAAAATTTTTCCAGAATTAGCTTTTCAATCAGCTCTAATGTGAATTGTTCACTCTCGTAATGACCGATATCTGCAATTATTATTTTTTTATCGGCATCAAAAAACTGATGATATTTAAAATCAGCACTAATAAAGGCATTGGCACCCTCCTGAATGGCAAGAGAAAGTAAAAAACTACCTGATCCTCCGCAAATTGCTACCTTCTTTACAGGATTGCCTAATAAAGCTGTATGTCGCAAAGAACCGGTTTTCATTATTTTTTTAACATTTAAAAGGAATTCACTTTCATCTTGATTATCAACTAATTCCCCAATCATCCCTGAACCTACATTGGAATATGAATTCTCTAGTACATAGATATCAAAAGCTACTTCTTCGTAAGGATGAGCTTCAATTAAAGCATTAATAATGTCATTTTGCTTTTGAGATTCGAAAACGGTTTCAATTCGGATTTCCTTTTCCGAATGGATTTTCCCTTTTTCTCCAACGAAAGGATTGGAAAATTCATTTCCATTAAAAGTTCCTTCTCCTGGTGTATTAAAGCTACATTCGCTATAGTTACCGATATTACCGGCACCGGCCTTAAAAAGGGTCATTCGTATTTTTTCGGCATGCTCCAATGGACTGAAAGTAACCAGCTTGCTTAACATCCTTTTTTTAGGTGAAAGAATTCTGGTATTTATGAGTCCAAGTTTTTTAGCAATCATGCTATTTACTCCATTAGAAACATTATCGAGATTGGTATGAATAGCATAAATGGCAATATCATTCTTAATAGCAGCAATTATAGCCCGTTCCACATAGTTATTCCCATTTATTTTTTTTAGTCCGGAAAAAACAATAGGGTGATGAGAAATTATAAGATTACAATTTCTTTTAATGGCTTCGTTTACTACTTCTTCCGTGCTGTCGAGGCAAACCATTATCCCTTTTAAAGGAGTTATCGGATTTCCTGTAATTAATCCGCAATTATCATAGGATTCCTGAAAAGAAAGTGGAGCGATACTTTCCAGAAAGTCGGTAATATTTTTAATATTTATCATAACTTGATTTAATGGATCAATACTACAAAAAATTGCAATCATTTGATTTTTTGTAAATTGCAACAATGAAGATTTTACGCTATTTTCTTTTACCTTTTTCTCTTATTTATGGAATTGTCGTTTTCACGAGAAATTATCTATTTGACATTGGAAAGTTAAAATCATCGAAATTTTCAATCCCTATAATCGGTTTAGGGAATCTGACAACAGGCGGAACAGGAAAAACTCCTCATGTTGAATATCTGATAAAATTACTTCAAAACGAATTCAAAATTGCCACTTTAAGCCGGGGATATGGACGAAAGTCTATGGGTTATATTCTTGCAGAGCCACCGTCAGACACTCATTTAATAGGAGATGAACCTATGCAATACCTGACTAAATTCAGGAATATTATGGTTAGTGTTTCAGAAGACCGTACAGAAGCAATTGGCAATTTATTAAAAAGAGAAAATCCTCCTCAAGTAATTTTAATGGACGATGCATATCAGCATCGTAAAGTTATTCCGGGTTTAAATATTCTTCTTATTGAATATGACAATGTTTTTGCCAGCGATTATTTATTGCCTGCTGGAAATTTAAGAGAACCTAAGTCTTCAATAAAAAGAGCAGATATTATTATTATAACCAAATCACCAACTATCCTGGTTCCTATTGAGCGCAAAAGAATTCTTGAAAATTTTTCGGATGATGAAAAGAAAAATATTTTCTTTTCATATTTAAAATATGGAGAGTTTAATAAAATCTTCGGAAAAAATAACTCAATGCAAATGGGTGCCGGTTACTATACTGAAAAACGATTTACAATTTTATTAGTTACAGGTATTGCTAATCCTTCAGGTATAATAGAATACTTGCGACGTTTAACAGACAAACTAGAAATGCTAATTTTCCCCGATCATCACGAATTCACTACAAAAGATATTCATAAAATTCAACAAACATTTGATAACATTACAAATCCAAGTAAAATCATTGTAACTACAGAAAAAGATGCAATGCGATTGAGAAATCCTGATATAGATAATTCAATACAAAAACTTCCTTTTTTCTTTCTGCCGATAGAGGTGCAAATACATCAGGATGAAGAAAAATTTAATCAATTGATTATAGATTTTGTAAAAAATAATCAACCCAGCAACAGAATACATACTAGAAAAAATAACTGATAAATGAAAAAAATATTTCTAATATTATTTATTGTATTTTCTATTTTGCATTCAAAAGCACAGAATGATCATGAAAATGTTAATTTCCTAGGATTGTTTAACGATACATCCGTTGTTGCAGAAACTCATTATGGTATCAGGTATCAGGCTTGCTGGGGATGGGCGGATAGTTTAACAGGAAAAGAATATGGAATCATAGGCTCAACGGCAGGAACCTACATTATTGAAGTTACTAATCCGACTAATCCTGTACAATGCGATTATATTCCTCATAGACAAAATGATTACATCTGGCATGAATATAAAACATATAAAAATTACCTGCATATAATAAGTGATGATGGAGGTCCTAATAGTTTTCAGATAGCCGACCTTTCTTATCTGCCTGATTCGGCTTATGTGGTTTACGACAGTACAGATATTTTTCTGCATGCGCATACACTTTTTATTGAAGGTGATAAATTATATGTTGGCATTGCTTCTTCTTTTAGTGAATATTCATCCATGAATATTTATTCACTTTCAAATCCGCTACACCCTACCCTATTAAGAAGGCTTGATCAAGATTATCCATTCATCAATAGTGTTCATGATATGTTTGTTTCAAATGATACGGTTTATGCGTCTTGTGGCTACCAGGGATTATATATTTTTAAATATGACGAATTAGCAAATCAATTTCTTTTTTTAGGATCTTTAGAAGACGGGTTTAATAACTATAATCATAGCAGCGTTTTATCGCCGGATCATAAAATTCTTTACATGTGTGAAGAAGTTCCTGATGGTAGACCTGTTAAAATTGTTGACGTTAGTAACATTAACACACCGTTTTTAGACAGCACTTTTTATTCAAATGTCGGAGCAACGCCGCATAATCCGTTGGTAAAAAACAATATGTTAATTGTTGCATATTATCAGGATGGTGTTTATTTATACGATATTTCAAATCCTCAAATTCCGGTGCGATTAGGTTTCTTTGATACCTATCCTGATAATTTACCCGGAAGTTATCTTCAACCACCTTATTCAGGATCGTGGTCTGCCTATGCAAACTTACCCAGTGGTACATTGCTGGCTGGAGATACGAAATATGGACTTTTTTGTCTGGATATTTCGCTTGTAAATAAAATTAATGAAACTTCAAAAGAACAATTGGAAATTTTCCCAATTCCTGCCAGCAAACAATTGAAAGTAAATAATGTTAACAATTCCACAATACAATTATTAGATTTAAATGGCAGAGAATACTGGAGGTCAAAAAATATTAGTGGAAATTTACAGATTGACATTTCTGGTTTCAAACAGGGAGTTTATATCTTAAAAGTTTCAGGAAAAGATAAAATGACTAGTAAAAAAGTGGTGATTGAATAATTCAAATTAATACCTAATAGAATCATCCTGAAAATTAATAATCAAAAAATTATTTAGTATTATAGTTCAATAAAATATTAAAATGCGTTTAACACTATTTTTAATTTTAATTTTGCTTCTATCTGGCTGTGGCCAAAAAAGAAATAATAAAATAATCTATGGACGTTTAAGGAATGCAGAAAAATCATGGATTTATCTGCAAAAAATTTCGGAGCTAGGAGATGTAACAATTGATTCAGTAATGAGTTCTAGCGATGGAAGTTTTGAAATGACAAATCCATCAACCTCTCCAGAATTTTATATATTAAGAACGAATCCAACGAATCTCATTTTTCTAGTTATAAAATCAGGTGAAAATGTCGAAGTGAATGGTGATGCTAAAAATTTAGAAAATACTTACAAAGTTAGAGGTTCAAAAGATTCAGAATTAATTCAAAAACTTCGCAGCAGAGATAAAATTCTTAGCGATTCTTTAAATAAAGCATATGAAATTTTAAGAGCTGAAAATCCAGAAAATAAAGATTCTCTTGGTATGAAATTGCAGCAAATTTATACAGATGCAATGGAATCGTATTCAAGTAATTTTATAAAAAATAATTTGGGTTCTCTAGTATCCTTATCTGCCACTAAATTTATTAATCAGCAGGCTGAGTTAACACTTTTGAATACATTGAGAGATACTTTAGCAAAAAAATACCCTGACAATAGATATGTAAAAGATTATATTACTCTTTTAAATGAAATTAATAAATTACCTCCTAATAGTATGTGCCCGGAAATTAAACTGAGAACACCGGAAGGTAAATCGATTTCTTTGAGCTCTTTGCGAGGCAAAGTGGTGCTTATTGATTTTTGGGCCAGTTGGTGTGCACCATGTCGCAGAGAGAATCCATATGTGGTAGAGTTATATAATAAGTACAAAGAAAAAGATTTGGAAATATTCGGTGTTTCATTAGATGATAACATTGAAGCCTGGAAAAACGCTATTGAAAAAGACGGAATAATGTGGCCACAAGTAAGTGATTTAAAAAAATGGGAAAGCCAGGTTGTTAAAGATTTTCATATAGAAGCAATTCCTTATAGTGTTTTAATAGACCGAGATGGTAAAATAATAGCAAAAGGATTACGAAAAGACGAACTCGAGGTTAAGATTATGGAAGCATTAGTAAAATAAATCTGAGTTTGTCTGAAATATTTTATATGAACGTTTTTAAAAACTTTATTATATTTTTCCTTTTAATAATACATTCATCTACATGCAAAGCTAATTATTTTAATGAATGGAAGTTCAGGCATCCTCATTCAGATGATATGAAACTAGTTTTTGAAAGAAGTAGTAAGAAAAACTTGGATTGGTTTTTTTCTGATCCGATCGGCAGTATAAAAAAACTGGATTACAAAATAATAAAGGTGCCTGAACTTTATCAGAATAACAATACTATTAAAATGAAAGGAGTTTTTAGGAAGACAGAAAAAATTAAACTTTCAATAGGAATAAATCAGGGAGATGCTTCAAATACCTATATCTCTTTTTTACCAGTTGCCGGATGGAATAACTATAATAATATAATGTTTGGCGCTGTTTTACACAATATCTCATTGTATGAGAAAAAAATCGAATACAAGATAATGCCTTTATATGCAATAGGAACAAAAGATATTGAAGGTGGCGGTGATGTGAGTTTTCATTATTATCCTAAAAATAAGAATATATACAGAATAACACTAGGTACAGGAATAAGCAGGTATGCTTTTGGAAAAGATGAATATTCGAAACCGAACGGAGCTTTTCATTATTCGGGAATGTTGCACTTTACTAAAATAAATACGAAAATTACTTTTTCACATAAACAAAAAAACAGCCAAGATCATTTTTCAAGCAACCTTACATTGAGAAACATCCTAATAAACCGTGATATTCCATATTCCTATGATTTCAAAAAACAAAATATAAATATCTTATATTGGCAGGCAGCGTTTGAAAGAAAAAATTCCAATCCTCTTATAAATTCAACACAGAAATTAAATATTACCACTGGAAATAAAATGATGATTGCAAAAGGCGAAATGACAAATTTTATTGGCTACGGTGAAGCGAAGAAAGGATTTAATCTAAGGATTTTTGTAGGATATACTTCTGTTCCAGCCCAGAGTCCATATCATATTGATTCAAGAATGAGCTTGAGTGGTAAAAGCGGAATAGATGATTATTTATTTGATGAAATATTTTTGGGTCGTACTGAAGAAAAAGGAATATTGTCTCAACAATTTGTAAATGATTATGCCGGTTTTAAAACACCCACATCGTTTTATCGTACATCTGAAAAATGGATGTTTGGTTTTAATGTAAATACAACATTACCGGGTTTGTTGCCGTTTAGACTTTTTACGAATATTGGTGTTTTTGACAATTCTGATAATCGTGGTGTATATGGAAAAATATCCTGGGAAATAGGAGTTGATTTACCGGTTATAAAAGATATTTTTGTGATTTATTTTCCATTTGCTTATTCGCAAGATCTCAAAGATGTAGTTGAAAAGCAAAAATTGCATGCGGGTAATTTAATTCGTTTTGAATTGTACTTTAACAAGCTTAATCCTTTTGACATTATAAAAAGATCTATCACAGAATGATATCCGGTAAAAAAATTTATTTCGCATCTGATTTTCATCTGGGTGTTCCAACCTATGAGAAAAGTCTTATTAGAGAAAAGAAGGTTGTGGACTGGTTGGATTTTATAAAAAAAGATGCTGAAGAGCTTTATCTTTTGGGAGATGTTTTTGATTTCTGGTTTGAATACAAAACAGTTGTACCCAGAGGATATGTGAGGCTTTTAGGAAAACTTGCTGAGTTGAGTGATAGCGGTATTCGCATTCATTACTTTACAGGCAATCATGATATGTGGACGTTTGATTATTTATCTAAAGAATTGAATGTAAAAATATATCGTGAGCCAATAGAAGTGGAATATGGTTCAAAAAAATTCTTTATTGGACATGGCGATGGGCTTGGACCTGGCGATCATGGTTATAAATTCATAAAAAAAATATTTGCAAGTTCTGTTTGTCAGTGGTTATTTGCCAGGCTTCATCCTAATTTTGGTATTGGAATAGCGGAATATTTTTCGAAGAAAAGCCGGGTAGCCACCGGCATTTCCGATGAAAAATTTTTGGGTGCAGAAAAAGAATGGCTGGTAATTCATTCAAAAGAATTACTTGAAAAAAAACATTACGATTTTCTTATCTTCGGACACAGGCACTTACCTTTAGATATTAAAATTAACAATAATAGCAGGTATATAAACCTTGGTGATTGGATAAGGTATAATTCGTATGGTGTATTTGACGGGGATGTATTTAAGCTTGAGTACTTTTGACCGGGAAATAGCTACTGAACAAGTTTTAGCAATTTCAAATGATTATCATTAAAATTAAATTTCGGCAAGAATAATTTAATTATGATTTTAACTTATTTAAAATTTTGTTTTATAAAATATTCAGTAAGTCCTTCGATTGGTTTTTGAATAATTTTTCCGATTTTAAAATTATTTTCATTTGCAACTTCATTTAATAATCCACTATTAAGAAAAGCTATGCTTCCTACGAAATGGACCGGAACTTCTTTATATCGGGAATAATTTTTTACATATAAATCAACGAATTCTTTGAACCCATTTTTAATAGTAGATCTTATCCAGGGTTCTTCTTTATGAATTTCGAAGAATTGAGCGAAAGAACCCAGCCATGCATTTGCTGTAGGATTATTATATACCATAGTAATTACATCATTTCGTGAAAGTTTGTATTTTTCAGCAAAAACATCTGAAAGTTTTTTTGGCAATAATTGATAAAGATACTGAGTGATAAGTTTTTTCCCTAGATATGTTCCTGCTCCTTCATCAGCAAGGATAAATCCTAGTCCGTAATTATTTTCATGAATCCTTTTTCCATCGTAATAAACTGAATTACTTCCAGTACCTATTATACAAGCTATGCCTTCGTCATTACCACATGTTGCAAGAACGGCTCCGGTGATATCATGTTCGACTTTTACCAGAGCATTTTTGAACAACTTAGTTAAAGTATTTGAAATTATTTTTTTCTGTTCGACACTAGAGCAGCCCGAACCGAAAAAATAAATTTTTTGAATGTCCGGTGCGGAAATAAATTTTACGACACCATCATTTATTATTCGATAAGCTTCTGGTTCGTTAACAAAGTTTGGATTAATTCCAACAGTCGTAAGAGCATTTGTTGAATGACCGTTTGTAAAAACCCAGTCTGCTTTGGTGGAACCACTATCAATTATGGCGATCATAGGAATTAGTTCAAGAGACAAGAGTCACGTATTTGTGATTGAGATATTATTTACTGGAGCAAAGTACGAAATAGATGATCAATGGTCAAAGGTTAAAATCGATAATTGTTTAAGGGATATTAGCAGATAAAGAAACTGATAAAATAATAAACATATATGTTTTATAACATTTTGATTTGGGTTGTGAACATTTAGTTAAAAGCAATTATTTTTCCTTTCTGATAAATTTACAGCAAATGAATAAAATACAATCTAATGTCGGGCGTGGGGCATTGCCAACGTTAATTTCTGTTTTTTTCTTTTGGGGTTTTGTTGCTGCCAGCAATGACATATTGATTCCTGTATTTAAGGAGAAACTCCAATTACAACAATGGCAATCGCAAATGATTTCATTTGCGTTTTATGTTGCATATACGGTTGGTTCATTAATTTATTATTTAATCTCCAGGTATTCGGGAGGAGACTTATTGAACAGAATTGGTTATAAAAACGGTATTGCCGGAGGGCTTTGTATATCGGCCTTGGGAACATTACTTTTTTATCCTGCCGCAGAAAGTTCTTCTTTTCCTTTGATGATAATGGGGCTTTTCATTGTTGGACTAGGCTTTTCTTTACAACAAACGGCAGCGAATCCATTGGCAATTGTATTAGGTGATCCCAAAAAAGGTTCTCAAAGATTAAGTCTGGCAGGTGGAATTAACAATATAGGTACTACCATTGGTCCATTGATTGTTAGTCTGGCCATATTCGGAACAATCTCAGCCGGAACTACATCTATAAGTAGCATAGAAGGAGTAAAAGTTCCATATCTTATTCTTGGAGCAGCTTTTTTAATAGTTGCTGTAATATTTAAATTTTCCTCTATACCGGATAAAATTGAACTTAAAATAACGGAAGGAGAAAAAGATAACCCAGTGGAAGACAGGAAAAGTGTTTTTAATTATCCGCAATTAGTTTTAGGGATGATAGGAATATTTGTTTATGTAGGTGTAGAAGTTTCAACAGCAAGTAATTTGCCTGAATATATGAAACAGCATTTGCATACAACTACTGATCAGGTTGCACCTTATGTTAGTTTATTCTGGGCAAGCTTGATGATTGGAAGGTGGACATCATCGGTAGGAATCTTTAATGTAAAATCGAATACCAAAAAAATTCTAAATTTTCTAATGCCTTATCTGGCCTTTATTTTTTTCCTTGGAGTTAATGTAATTGCCGGGCACGATATAAAGCCTTTTTATTTATATGCATTTGTAATTGTTGCTTTAATTATTGGAGACTTGATGAGTAAGGGTAATCCTGTAAGACAATTACTTATATTTTCATCGATGGGAATTACTGCTCTCCTAATAGGAATGCTTACAGAAGGAATGGTAAGTGTTTATGCATTTATTAGTGTAGGATTGTTTTGCAGTACTTTATGGCCATGTATTTTCACGCTTGCCATTGCCGGATTGGGTAAACATACCAATGAAGGCTCAGGGCTTTTAATTATGATGATAATGGGTGGTGGAATAATAAGTTTATTGCAAGGATTTCTTGCAGGTGACCAATACCTGGGTATTCAATGGAGTTATCTTGTAGGGGTTGCTTGCTTTATATATATGGCTTATTACGCTATCAAGGTAAAATCTATTTTAGTTAAACAAGGAATAGATTATGATAATTTATCAGAAGCGACCGATAAATAATTTTAATATTCTTCCTATTGAAATGTTGAAGTTTTATTATGAATAATACATGGAGATATAGAATCTTAATTGCAGTATTATTAGTGCCATTATTTTTTATAAATGTAAAAGACACACATGACTGGGGGGATGATTTTGCACAATATTTAATTCAGGCAAGAAACATTGTTGAAGGTCGGCCACAAACAGAAAATGGACTTATAGTAAATGAAAAAGGTCCGGCTTATGCAATAGAAGCATATCCTGTAGGATTACCATTACTTCTTTCACCCATTTATTATTTTTCAAAATTAAGCATCCAACCATATAATATATTTTTTTCATCAATCCTTTTTTTGTCAGGCTTATTTTGTTTTGAATTATTTCGTAAAAGAACAACTTCACTGGTATCCATTATTATCACATTACTTTTCTGTTATAACATAACTACGATTGATCTCAAGAAACAAATTCTATCTGAAATTCCTTTCACCGCCTTCTTAATCTTTCTTTTGTTTTGGCCGGAGCTAAGTTATTACAGAAAAAAATATTCATGGATTATTACAGGACTATTGTTGGCCTTACTTGTTTCAATAAGGCTTGTTGGATTAGCCGGGGTGATAGCATTTATCATTTTTGAACTCAACAATATTAGAAAAACTGCAGATTTAAGTGAAAAAAGTAAAAGTATAATCAAATTATTATTTTCATTAATAACTTCTGTTTTTTTCTTTTTATTACTAAATGATGTTTGGTTTAAAATAAATGCAGGTGGACTTTTAGGGTTTTATTCAGGTGCCTTTGCAAGTCACGAAATACAGGCTTCCAATAATTTAAATTTCTATTATATTGTTTCAGAATATGTATTTCCATTCTATGGAAAATGGATTTCTCGTTTTTGGATTTTTATGGCATTGTCGGGTTGGCTTATTCGTTTTATTAAAAAAGCATCATTAAGTGAATTCTTTTTGCCAATATATTCTGCTGTAATAATATTTTATCCATATTCAGATGCAGGATTAAGATTTCTATTACCAATACTCCCGCTCCTAATTTATTATGGGTGGTATTTTATCTTTTGGATATTTAGCTGGACAGGTGAAACAGCAAAGTGGATTTCAACTTCGGCATTAATAATAGTGTTATCTGCTTATATAGCTCCATTAAAAATAACTATTTCAGAAAAATTATTGATTGAAAAAGGACCACAACAAAAAGAATCGATAGAACTTTTCAATTTTGTAAAAACAACACCTTCAAATGCGGCAATTGTATTTTGCAAAGCAAGAGCGATGGCTTTGTATTCAGGGAGGCAATCACTTTATATGGCAAAAAATCAGAATAATGCAGA
>JANLOW010000157.1:0-3075 GCA_031366785.1 Bacteroidota bacterium
ATTTTCATTCTTACTTGCCCAGCCTACCAATTCATTATGATTCATTTCAGGAAGTATATTATGCCAGCAAAGCATTTTAGAATTTTCATTAATTTGTTGACGAAACCTTGTAGCCACACCATTGTATCCATCAACAGCATAGATAACCGGAATCTTTCCCGCAAAAAAATCGCCGAGTTTCTCTGCTTCAGAAACAATATTATTTTTTTCTTTTTCCAGCAACGAAATACAATTAGTAAACTGATTTTTAAATTCACTACCAATCATCTCGTATTTATTCAGAATATAAAAAAGTTGGACCAAAGAATAACCTAAACAAGCTCGTGGAGGCATGCCACCGGGAATTAGAATAGTATCAATATTTTTTGCTTTTGCCATCTCACCGATTTTTCCGCCCGAAGTTACACAAGCAATCATTGCATTTTTTTTCAAAGCAGCTTCAAAAGCTTGTATAGTTTCTTCAGTATTTCCTGAGTAAGAACAAACAACAACCAATGTGTCTTCATTAACAAAAGCAGGAATGAAATAATCTTTATTAACAGTAATCGGAACCTTACATTCATTAAAAACAATTTCAGCAGCAATCGTTCCTCCTATACCGGAACCACCCAAACCGGTGATAAGAATATTTTTTACAGAACGCATAGGCCCGTTTAATTTTGCTTTTGCACCAATATCAACCGCTTCACGCAATTGATTTGGAAAATTTGCCACCAAACTTTTCATATCACTCATAATTTTTCATTTTACTTTGTAAAAGTAGGCAATGTTAGGTCAAAAGTTAAAATTCAAAAGTCAAAAAACAGACATATTTAGCAACTTTATAACAATCGCCCATTTTTTATTTACTATTCGCATCTCAAATTAATTTATTTAAAGACCAGGTCAGCCACTATTTATTACTGTAGATCCCGCTTTCCGCTCCAAGTCCTCAGTCGGCCTCCTGTCGTCGGCCTTCTTCCGGGCTTTCTACTTCAATCGGGTCTGTCTATATCCGTTTTTATCTTTTTACAATATTCACTTTTCAATCTTCCATAACTTGTCTTTTCTATCTTTGCATCATAACAAAAAAATATGGAATTAAGTGAACAAGAATTAATCCGCCGACAAAAGCTGGAAGAGCTTACTCAACGGGGCTTTGATGCTTACCCTGCAGAAATGTGGCCTATTACTCATTCTTCTTTGGAAATGCTCTCCGGATTTGCTACGAATCCCGAAAACTACCTTGATATAAGCTTCGCTGGCCGTATAATGAGTATTCGCGACATGGGAAAAGCTGCTTTTGCTGTCCTGCAAGATGGCGCCGGCCGCATACAGATTTATGTTCGCCGTGATGATATCTGTAAAGGGGAAGATAAATCTGCGTACGATTTTATTTTTAAAAAAAGCCTCGATATCGGTGACATCATTGGCGTCAAAGGATTTGTTTTCGTTACTAAAATGGGAGAAACAAGTATACATGTAAATGAATTTAAACTTTTAAGCAAAGCATTACGTCCATTGCCTGTGGTGAAAAAAGATGCAGAAGGAAATGTCTTCGATGCTTTCACAGATCCTGAACTTAGATATCGTCAACGTTATGTTGACCTAATCGTAAATCCGCAAGTCAGAGAAGCATTCATCCAGCGAACAACACTAACCAATTCAATGCGTAAGTTTCTGAATGAAAAAAGTTATCTAGAAGTAGAGACTCCTATTCTTCAGCCACTTTATGGAGGCGCAGCTGCACGTCCTTTTAAAACGCACCACAATACCCTCGACATGACTCTTTACTTGCGTATTGCAAATGAACTTTACCTGAAACGATTAATCGTTGGCGGGTTCGAAGGAGTTTATGAATTTGCTAAAGACTTTCGTAATGAAGGAATGGACCGTTTCCATAATCCCGAATTTACACAGATGGAATTGTATGTTGCTTACAAAGATTACGAATGGATGATGAACCTCGTGGAAGAAATGGTCGAACGCATTGCTATGGATATTCATGGAGCAACAGATGTAAAAGTCGGTGAACATGTTATTAATTTTAAACGCCCATGGAAACGATTTACGATGTATAGTGCAATAGCACATTTTACCGGCATCGACATAACAGAATTAGATGAAGCCGGCATTGCTAAAGTTGCGCGTGAACTCGGTATTCATGTAGAAAAATCAATGGGCCGCGGAAAACTGATCGATGAAATTTTCGGAGAAAAATGTGAGCCACATCTGATACAACCGACATTTATAACCGACTATCCTGTGGAGATGAGCCCGCTTGCAAAAAAACACCGTAGCAAACCCGGACTCGTAGAACGATTCGAAGCCATTTGCAATGGCAAAGAAATTTGCAATGCCTTCTCTGAATTAAACGACCCCATCGATCAGAGAAAACGTTTTGAAGAACAGCTCGAACTAGGCAAAAGAGGCGATGAAGAGGCAATGCAATTAGACGAAGACTTTCTTCGTGCACTCGAATTCGGTATGCCACCGACTGCAGGTTTAGGAATAGGTATCGACAGATTAGCTATGATTATGAGTAATTCTCAATCAATACAAGATGTTCTTTTCTTTCCTCAGATGAGGCCTGAAAAAAATAGTCAGGGAGAAGAATAATTAAAATGTCTTTACTAAGGAATTAATATATTTTTCTTATCAAATAAAATTAAACACCCATGAAAAAAATTCAATTCTCTACCGTTCTTAGTTTCTTTTTATTATTTATCGCTTTTAATTCATCGTGTCAAAAAAAGGAAAATGGAATTAATCTAATTTCAGCAGACTCGTTAAACGTAATGTTAAACAGTGAGCATGGGATCCTTCTCGATGTTCGCACACCGGAAGAATTTGCAGAAGGTCATTTACCCGGTGCAATAAATATTGATTACAAAAATGAAGGTTTCTCCGCAGCTCTCGATACACTTGATAAAACAAAACAATACGAAGTCTATTGCCGTTCCGGTCATCGAAGTAGCGAATCTGCAGACATGATGTCAAAAAAAGGATTCAAAAAAGTCTATGACCTCGAAGGCGGAATTCTAAAATGGCAGGAAAAAGGATTTGAAACGGTTAAATAATTTTTAAAAGGCTTCT
>JANLOW010000176.1:0-4055 GCA_031366785.1 Bacteroidota bacterium
AATTCTGAACGGCTCATGTGTAAATAAAATCATTCACTTTGGAAGTTGTAATACTCTTGCAACCGATGAAAAGAAAGTTCGTCAGTTTCTCGAAACTACACAAGCATTATGTGTTTGCGGTTTTCGTACCGATATAGATTTCCTTGAAAGTTCTGTATTCGATATGTTGCTGATGCAAAAGTTTCAGGAATACAAAGACATCAAAGCAGTAGATCGAGATTTGAAAAAGAATTACCGGAAGCTGATTACTAAACTTGACTTTCGGTTGATCTATAATTGAGTATCAGTTAAGAAACTGAATGCTTTTGTAACGATGTTAATCGCATTTGAGTCAGTCAAACAAAAGTTGATTTTTGACAAATGTTACTTTGTTGCTGAATTTTTTTCTAATTTTTTCTGTTTTCGTTGCGCAACTATGCGAGCCGTAGTATACTTTGCCTGCCTCCCAGCTGGAAAGCAAGCAGGCGTTAAAAATACGAACTTGAATTTTCTCCCGACTTCTCGTTTTGATATTGTACTTTAACCCAATAATTTTTTGAAACAAAGAATTCCTTTACAAAAAAATTTCCTTTATTGAAGCTTAAAAAATTTCACAAAAATTAAATTCAAAATATGGAAGTACACCAACACGCACATTCTTCACGAAAAAAATGGACTGATTATTTCTGGGAATTTTTAATGTTGTTCCTCGCTGTGTTTAGCGGATTTTTGGCGGAATATAAATTAGAACATATAATAGAACATCAGCGGGAAGAAAAATATATCAGCTCATTAATTCAGGATTTGAAAACAGATACGCGAAACCTACAGCTCTATATTAATTTAAGAATTGAAAAAAGAATTATGATGGATTCATTAGTGATGTTACTAACTACTGATATTAATAAGCAATTGGGAAACTCAACTTATTTTTTCGCACGACATGTGTTTAACGGCCCACCATTTGTAAGTACAGATGGAACGATGCAACAATTAAAAAATGCTGGTAACCTGCGGTTAATAAAGAATGAAATTGTGATCAACAACATTTTAGCTTACGATGCGTCGGTTAAGGAATTAAAGGAATGGGATGAATCAGACATCAGAATAAGAACTACTTTTCGGGAAATAGGAGGTTCTGTATTTAATGCAGGTATTCTTTACAAAGCAATCGACTCAAATTTTAGATTTGTTAGACCCACAACTAACCCGCAATTAATAACAGACAACCCGATAAATATTAATAATGTTGCTTTCCAGATACAATATTTATCATTAAGCTGTCTGGGAAATACACAAAGAGGAAAAGCATTAATAACAAAAGCTGAAATGCTTATTGATTTACTTAAAAAAGAATATCACATGGAATAATAAACTATGAGAAAAGTTAAAAATTGAATTTTGAATTCAAAAAGCATTTACAGATTAATTTAAAATTCAATATTTAAAAATCAAAATATCAAATTATGGAAGTACATCATCATTCAAATCACGAACAAAGGAAAAACTGGAAATCTTATTTCTGGGAATTTTTAATGTTGTTCCTCGCTGTATTTTGTGGTTTTCTGGCAGAATATCAATTGGAACATGTAATTGAACGCAATAGAGAGAAAGAGTTTATTCAAACATTTATAGAAGATTTAAAAACGGATACTGTGGCAATAGGACGAAATATCATCTTTCGAAAAAAAAAGATGGAACAAATGGACTCGTTAATGCTTTTGTTAAGCAGTCAAAAAATTAAAGGGTATGAAAAGGATCTTTATTACTTTGGAAGGATACTTATAAGAACCAGTAGATTTCAGAGTAATGACAGAACAATTACACAATTAAAAAATTCAGGTTCATTACGATTGATAAGAAATGAACAGGTGGCAGATAGCATGATTTCATATCAAAAATTAGTAGAAACAATAGTAATGAACCAGGAAGATGAACGAACTGAAAGATTTAACACCTTCCCTATTATATCCCGTATTTTTAACCCTTTTGTTTTTGATAAAATGGTAACAATTGATGGAATAAAACGACTTGATTACAATCCACCTTTACGATCATACGATACTAATTTACAGCAAGACCTTGCTTTTTATATTCACCAGATTAAAGGAAGTACATTCATAATAGAAGCGAGGTTAGAACTATTGAATAATAGAGCAATAAATTTGCTTACATTATTAAAAAGAGAATATCATCTTGAATGATTAAAAAGCTGGAATGTATATCTTTTGTTTTGCGGGCATTTTAATATTACACATTAGTGTTATCATGGCTAATTCAAAATGAGATTAATAACATGGAACTGTCAAGGGGCATTTAGAAAAAAGGCAGATTTCATTTTGAAGTTATGTCCTGACATTTTAGTTGTACAAGAATGTGAGCACACTGACAAATTAAAATTTCCTCCCATGACGCCAAAACCCAAAGATTTTTATTGGTATGGTGATGTTGGTAAAAAGGGGATTGGACTTTTTTCGTATTCCGAATACAAATTTGAACTTCTTTCGGTCTTCAATCCAGAATTTCGTTATGTAATTCCATTTCGTGTTAAAGGTAACGGTCATTCTTTTACTTTTTTTGTAATTTGGGCAATGAACAATAAAGAAAATCGTGACGCACGTTTCATTGGGCAGGTTTGGTTTGCTATTAATCAGTACAATGACTTACTTGGCAACTCGACGATTTTAATAGGAGATTTTAACAGCAACAGCATATGGGATTACAAAGACAGAGTTGCAACACACTCAGATGTAGTCAGTAAACTTGCAGAAAAAGACATTCATAGTGTTTACCATAAACATTTTGATATTGGACAAGGACAAGAGAAACACCCAACTTTTTATATGTATCGTAAGAAAGAGAAACCATATCACATTGACTATTGCTTCGTTTCGGCAGACCTACTTGGTAAAGTAAAAGAAGTCAAAATCGGAGATTACGATACGTGGTCGGCACAAAGCGACCACGTACCGCTAAATATTAAATTTGATATATGACGATTGAAAATCAACAACCTATTAAAACAGACTTGCTTTCAGGCAATGAAAATAATATTTTCAATAAAATGTGCAGCTTACCTGACAGCTAACCAAACCGTTTTACGAATAGATCTCCAATCAAAATAAAACAGAGGGTTATTCGTATTGATTCCAAATTAGAAAATACTTGAAAGCATATTATCTCCGCATACATGGCCTCGTTCAAGGAGTTTTTTTTCGTAAATCGACACTTGAAATGGCAAGAAAACTTGGTATAGTTGGTTTTGTTAGTAATAATAAAGATGGAACGGTAGAGGTTTTTGCCGAAGGAGAAGAAGAAATTTTAATTCAATTTATTGAATGGTGCAAGACAGGCCCGAAAGGCGCAAAAGTAGAGAAGATAGATATACACGAAAGGCCTTTGAAAAATTCTCAGGGATTCGTCATATTACGTTAATACTATTCGCACATTTGATTTCTAACTGATATATTCTTGAGCTCATACAAGCAACTGGCCGGGCAAACTGCTATTTATGGTTTAAGCAGCATCGTAGGCCGATTACTTAATGTTTTATTGGTTCCAATTTACACCCGAATATTTGATGTCGGCGAATATGGTGTTGTAACGCAAGTTTATGCTTTTGTAGCTTTTTTCAATATTCTTTTTACTTATGGTTTAGGAACAGCATTTTTTAAATTTATTCAATCTGAAAAAGAAAACGGGAAAGTATATTCAACAAGTCTTATTTCTATAGTGGTAAGTTCTTTGTGTTTTGCTTTAGTAATCATCATATTTTCTGATTCCATAGCATCCTTTATTCTAAAAGGTTCTTCCGAGGGCTCTTATTACATTAAGATTTTTGCCGGCATTCTTGCCACCGATGCAATTACTGCAATTCCTTTTGCCAAACTTCGTCAGGAAAACAGAGCCAAGCGATTCGCTTTTCTAAGATTGGCAAATATTGGTATTTACATTGGACTTAATTTATTTTTTCTTTTAGTGTGCCCGGCTTTATTAAAAACGGGATCTTATTCGTGGCTGCATGTTATATATAATCCGGCTATAGGTGTTGGTTATGTTTTTATATCAAACCTTTT
>JANLOW010000262.1:0-1566 GCA_031366785.1 Bacteroidota bacterium
GAATAATAGGAGAAATTAAAAATTAAAAATAATAATCGTAAGAAAAAATAGATGCAAAGTATCAGGCATAATCTAAAAATAAGAATATGAAAATTGCTTTGCTTATTATTCATGCCGGCGAATTTAATGATTAACTTCTAAGCAAAAAAAAATGTCGTCCACCGGATGGAGGACGACATTTTCAATGACAAAATAATATTATTGTCTTGTATAAGTTGCAGTACCAGTGGTAGTAGCTGTACAACCTGAAGAAGTTTTTTGATCAATGTAATCCAGTACAAAGCCATTAGAAGTTGCCGTAAAGCTTGTACTTGAAAACTGATGTGATGCAATATCGCACGTATTCGGACCTGATCCTATATCTACTGCAGGTTGAGAAGGAATTTGCAAAGTTCCATTTCCAAGTTTTGTAGCATAAATACCTGTGTTATTTGCATAATCTCCAAAACGGTTGAAATGAACACGATTATTTGTTGTATTATCTACAGTAATAGTTTGAGGGTATGGAAAAACAGCACCGGGAACGGTGTCATGCACATTGTAATTTCCTGCGAAATTTTCAGCATCGTTTTTTACACGAATTGTACGAATAGCACTTCCAACATTCCCTGCAGCATCAGTAGATGAATAGGTAATTGTATAAGTTCCTACCAGATTAGTATTTGGATTAGTTGAATTTGCGTCTGAAGTAGCAATCAGAGTTCCATCCTCATCATCGGACGCAGTAGCTCCAAGGTCTGTCCAGGTTCCACTATTTAAGGATAGCTCGATTGATGTTGCTCCAGTGATAGTTACTACAGGGCCTGTTGTGTCGTTTTTTGAACAACCTGTAAATGTTAGAATAGTTCCAATACCCAAAACTAATAATGATAATAATTTGATGTTTCTTTTCATTTGATTAATAGATTTTTAAAATTTATTTGGCAAATGTAAGTTTTTTTTAAATAAATATTTTTGATCTTCTTTGATAATTTAAAATAATATATACTTTTGCAACCCAAATATTAAATCAACGACTTATTAAAATGAAAAAAATCTTAGCATTAGTATTAATTGCTGGTTTTACAGCACTAATTGCATGCGGTCCAAGTGCAGAAGAAAAAGCTGTTGCTGAAAAAGCACGCCAGGATTCAATTAATGCGGTTATGTCTCAAATGGCTGCAGATTCAATGAATGCTGCTCAAGCCTTAATTGAAAAAGCACGTAAGGATTCAGTTATGATGGCAATGCAGACAGATTCTATTGCAAAGGCCGCAGCTGTTAAAAAACCAGTTATTAAAGCAAAACCAAAGACTACTGTTCAAAAGAAAATTGATGAAGCTAAAAAAGTAACTGGCGGAAGAGGACATTAATCTTTCACTTTAAGTACTTTTACCTATTTTCTTAAAATTTTTGAATAAACTTTTGTTATTTCAAAAATAAGTGTATACTTTTGCGCCCACTAAATAAAAAAAAACAAACAAACCTAAACCAATGAAAAAAGTACTCTTTACACTATTAACTGCCGGATTTATGGCAATTGTTGCTTGCGGACCTAGCGCTGAAGAAAAAGCGGCTACTGAAAAA
>JANLOW010000290.1:0-5217 GCA_031366785.1 Bacteroidota bacterium
CCAAAATTCCATAGCCATCCGGATGTTACACCAATAGTGTGGTCGTTAAATTGTACACCGACGCCTAGCGGGGGATTACTATTCCCGATAGAAAATGCGGCTGTTGGTGTTGAGCTTGTTGCAATAGTTGATGTCCATGTACAGGCAAAACCGCTGTCTTCGCTGCTGCCATCTGTGCTCCAGACAATAAGCATATTGCCTGTTGAACTGGTTATTGGTGAAGGAATAATATTCCCATCGGCAATAAGTAACTCCGAAGCGTTTGTTGAATTACCATCATACACTGTAAATGAATCGAAGCCGGATTCAGTGGCAAAGCCCTGAAATGAAAGAGTGATTGTTAATGCACAGGATGGTGCAACTAACAGTGTGCAATTTTCATTACTGTGATAAACATCATTGGGTCCACCTGAATCGTATAATGTTCCTGTCGAATCTCTAATTAAAGTTGTAGAACAAATAGTATAAACTCCTTGTGCTACTGAATGAAGCTGAACAAAAGATAAGAAAAATAAAATAAGAAAATTACTCCGTAGAATTTTTTTCATTTGAATATGTTCGTTAATTCCGGCTTATAAAATAATTTTCCGATATAGAATAATTAAACACCAATATTCGTGCGAAAGAGTTTGACTGAAATTGCAAGAAGAACGATTCCAAATACTTTTCTTAAAATACTTATTCCGGCCACCCCCAAAAATCTTTCAAGTCTGTAAAGATTTCTGAGCACCAAATAAACGACAGCAAGATTAATGAATATGCCGATTATTATCGTTTGAGAATCATAGGCTGCACGAAGGGAAAGAAGAGTTGTCATTGTACCTGTTCCGGCAATTAGAGGAAAGGCAATTGGTACAATAGAAGCGGTTTCGGGAATATCATCTTTATATAATCTTATTCCGAGAATCATTTCCATTGCTAGAAAGAAAATTACCAATGAACCAGCAATGGCAAAAGATTTTACATCAACCCCAAGAAAACGTAAGATTGTTTCTCCCAAAAAAAGAAAACCGATCATTATAATAAAAGATACAAACGTTGCCTGTTCCGCCTTTATGTAACCCACTTTTGTTTTTATCTGAAGAAGAGCAGGAATAGATCCAATAATATCAATTACTGCAAAGAGAATCGTTGATACTGTCAGAATATCATGCAGGTTTATATTCATAGTTAAAGTTTATTTTACACTTATATATTATTCAACGAACAAAGTACTAAGTTTTATAATATTTCAGAAGGGTATTCCATAAAAGTTATTAATCGAAAAAATCGAGTATTTGTAAATTACAAAAAGAACTATTTATTTTTATCGGGGCTCATAAAATAATTCATCAGAGAGCATTGTCAACTCCCGATCGAATGAAGCAAATAGGAAAATAAATATCGAAAAAAATTCGCTATTCGATCGAATTAAGCTTACCCATTAAGAGCTTCAGCGCCGGCAACTATCTCAAGAATTTCTCCCGTGATTGAAGCCTGACGTGCTTTGTTATAAGACAATTTAAGTTCTTTTAGTATTTCACCGGCATTGTCAGTTGCTTTACTCATTGATGTCATACGTGCTCCATGTTCAGATGCATGTGAATCAAGCACTGCTTTATAAAGCTGAACTTTAACGGCTTTGGGTATTAGTTGAAGAACTAGTTCTTCTTTGTCGGGTTCAAATATATAATCATTAACCGTTTTATTCTTGCCTGCAATTGGGTTTGATTTCGCCGGTGCGATTGGTAAAAGTTGTTCACTCATTACTATTTGTACAGCTGCATTTTTAAATTGATTGTAAACCAATTCCACACGATCATATTCTCCGGCAGCGAACTGAGACATTATTTCTTCGGCAATACGAGATACATTTTCAAAATTAAGATTGTTATAAACTTCATTGTGATGACCGGCATAATTTTGTTTCAGTTTGCTGAAAAAGTCTGCTGTTTTTTTTCCGATAGCAATAACTTTTAAATTACCGGCCTTTGACTGTTCCGGATATTTTTCTCTGATCAAACGGCTTACGGTTCGGTTTATATTCGCATTAAATGCTCCGCACAATCCCCGATTCGAACTTACGGCAATAATTAATATTTTATTAGCAGGTCGTACAGTAGCAAACTGTCCGCCGGAATTTCCTTCGAGTGAACCCGAAATATTTTCCATTATATCTCTCAGCTTTGAAGCATAAGGACGCATCATAATAATAGCATCCTGCGCCCTTCTCAACTTCGAAGCGCTAACCATTTTCATTGCTTTAGTAATCTGCTGTGTAGAAATTACAGAGGAAATACGATTACGGACTTCTTTTAAGTTTGCCATGCTAGTACAAAGTCTTGAGTCTTGATTCTTATGAAAATAAAACTATTATCGATTTATTTTCTGGAAGAACGACTCTACTATTCAACTTCTTTTATTGTTTATTATCAATAATTTATTTTTCCCTTCTCAAGACTAAAATCTCAAGACTAAATCTATTTATATTTCGGTGTTAATTCTGCTGCTGTTTTTTCTAATACTGCTGTAACGTTGTCGTCAATAATTCCTTTACGAAGACTATCAAGAGTTGGGCGATGCTGTGCTTCGAGGAGAGCAAGATATTCGTTTTCGAATTCTTTCACCCTTTTAACAGGTACATCGCGTAACAAACCTTTCGTTCCGCAATAAATAATCGCAATTTGTTTTTCTACCGGTAATGGAGAATATTGAAGCTGTTTCAAAATTTCCACATTTCTTATTCCTTTATCGAGAGTTGCTTTCGTTGAAGCATCCAGATCAGAACCGAATTTTGAGAAGGCTTCTAATTCTCTGTACTGCGCCTGATCCAGCTTTAATGTACCGGCAATTTTTTTCATCGCTTTAATCTGAGCATTACCACCAACACGTGAAACCGAAATACCAACGTTAATAGCAGGGCGAACCCCTGCGTTAAAAAGATTTGCTTCCAAAAATATCTGTCCATCTGTAATTGAAATAACATTGGTTGGAATATATGCAGAAACGTCACCTGCCTGAGTTTCGATAATCGGAAGAGCTGTAAGTGAACCTCCGCCTTTAACTTTTCCTTTCAGTGATTCAGGAAGGTCATTCATTGTGCGTGCAATTTCGTCTGAGTTGATAATTTTTGCAGCACGCTCAAGAAGGCGGGAGTGAAGATAAAATACATCACCCGGATAAGCTTCACGACCCGGTGGACGGCGAAGAAGTAAAGACACTTCACGGTAAGCAACGGCTTGTTTGGAAAGATCATCATATACAATCAACGCCGGGCGACCGGTATCACGGAAATATTCTCCGATTGCTGCTCCGGCCATTGGAGCAAAGAATTGCATCGGTGCAGGCATCGATGCAGGAGCCGCAACAATTACTGTATATGCCATTGCACCGGATTCGGTAAGTGTTTTTAGTATTTGAGCAATGGTAGACCCTTTCTGGCCAATTGCAACATATATACAATAAACAGGTTTTCCCTGATCATAAAATTCTTTCTGATTAATAATTGTATCAATCGCTACAGCCGTTTTACCTGTCTGACGATCACCAATAATAAGTTCACGTTGTCCGCGACCAATTGGAATCATTGCATCAATAGCTTTGATACCAGTTTGCAATGGTTCAGTAACGGGCTGACGGAAAATTACACCGGGAGCTTTTCTCTCTAGCGGCATTTCAAAAAGTTCGCCGCTGATGGGTCCTTTACCGTCGATGGGTGTTCCTAACGTATCAACAACACGACCAAGCATTCCTTCGCCAACACGAATAGATCCAATTTTGCCGGTACGTTTAACAACATCTCCTTCTTTAATAGTAGAAGAAACACCAAGCAATACTGCACCGACATTATCTTCTTCAAGATTTAAAACGATTCCCTGAAGACCATTTTCAAATTCTATAAGTTCGCCTGATTGAACTTTTGTGAGTCCGTAGATCCTGGCAATTCCATCTCCTACTTGTAACACAGTTCCTACTTCTTCAAGTTCTTTTTCTGTTTTGAAGCCGGCCAGCTGCTGACGCAGAATAGCGGATACTTCATCGGGTCTTACTTCTGCCATTGTTGTTGTTATTAGTTAATTGTTAATCGTTAATTGTTATTGGTTAATAGTTGAGCAAATAATCTGCAATAAATCATTTTATTATTTCAATCAGCGGTCTAGTTTCTTTTTATAAAAGGATTTTCTGCAAACGATTGTGTTAGTTTTCGTATACTTGAAGCAACACTTGCATCGTATTGAAGATCGCCGATTCGAAGTACAAAACCACCAATTAGTTTTTTGTCAACTTTTTCTACCAGCTCAACTTCAGAATTAGTATCGTTGCGAAGCAAACTGTAAACTTGTTTGCGTAATTTATCATCAAGTCCGACTGCAGAAATTATTTCGGCAGTTAGAATTTTCTTAAGTGTTTTATATTGATTGGTAAAGTCTTTTGCTATTTGTAAAAGATATTTTTCTCTTCCTTTTCTGACAACAATTTGAAAAAAAGTCATTGTCACTTTATTCATTTGTTTTTCGAAAATCTGTTTTAGAATGGCGAGTTTTTTGTCGCCATGAATGATTGGATTGGAAAGCAATAAAGTCAGTTCATGATTTTCACCGCATACAGTAGAAAATAATTTCATGTCGTTATTAACGGCATCTATAACACCCTGCTCATTGGAGAGGTTAATCAGAGATTTTGCATACCGTTTTGCTACTTTAGTTTCCATTATTTAATGTCTTGCTATAATTAAAAAACAATTAATTCAATGAAATGTCTTTAATAAGATTTTCCATCAGACTTTTTTGTTTCTCGTCATTGCTTAATTCATGACGAAGAATTTTTTCTGCGATTTCGATAGACATAGCAGCAACCTGGTTTTTCAATTCGGTTAGAGCAGCCATCTTTTCAGTATTTATTGTTTCGCGGGTCTGAGCCATAATTTTATTGGCTTCCGTTTGTGCTTTTGTTCTTGCTTCAGCAACGATAGAGTCGCGCGTATCGCGGGCTTCTTTAAGAAGAAGATCGCGCTCAGCGCGGGCTTGTATAATCAATTTTTCATTGTCTGCATTCAAAGCTGCCATTTCTTCTTTCGCTTTACGCGCAGAGTTCAGAGCATTAGCTATTGATTCTTCGCGCTCTTTAAGTGCTTTTAAAATCATTGGCCATGCAAATTTCCCAAGGATAAACAATACCACTAAAAATGATAATGTCATCCAGAAAATAAGTCCGATCTCGGGTTTAATCAGCTCCATA
>JANLOW010000293.1:0-13532 GCA_031366785.1 Bacteroidota bacterium
AAACCGATGGTGAAAAATATATTTTCCTGCTTGCAGCGATTAAATGTATCGAAAGCTAATTTTTCAAAAATATTATTTCCTCTGTAATCAGGATGAGTTAATGTATTAACAGATAGAGATCCTGGGATTATTTTTTTATCAATAGAATATAAACGAGGAAGAACTGCATATTGTGAAACTATTTTTTGGTTTATTTCACCTGTGGTAATTAAGGCATTTCCGTCGGGATTTTGCTGATATTCCCATTGCAGATAGATTGAGTTTGATATTTCCCGACCGGGATATGTTGTTTTAAATAATTCAGTTAAACTTTCAAAATCTTTATTATTAAAATTATGGATTGAAAAATTCTCAACTTCTTTCATACAAACTTATTCGTAAATGATTTAACTTTTTCCACGTCTATTTATACGCTTAAATAAGTCGATATAACTTGTACAAATTCGTTCCCAGTCATATTCTTTGCGAACTCTTTCCAGAGCTTTCTGTTTATGAATTTCAAGATCGTTTGATTTATGTTCAAGCAGGTTAAGCATTATTGAGAGGTCGAAAGATGAATTGAAATAAATTTGATTACCTTCCGTAACTTCGAGGTTAAAAACATTGTTATGGCATAAACAGGCACAACTTGCGGCCATGGCTTCCAATAAAGAAGGATTTGTACCACCTACACTATGACCGTGAATGTAAATAAAACAACCTTGTCGTAAGGTGTCAAGAATGCTTTTATTATAAATGGCATCAGTAAAAATAACCTTCTCCGTGGAAATACTTTTTATTTTTTTTATATATGAAGTATTTTCAATGGCACCGACAATTACCAGTTTTTTTCTTCCAATGTAGTGATTGAAAGATTTAATAATTTCTTCAAGCATATTTTCAGGAACGAGCCGGGCAATTACTAAAAAGTACTCGTTTTTTTCCAATCTAAAGTTGGATAAAATTTGCGGAACGAAAGGTAAACATTCATCGGCGCCATAAGTAATGACTTTTATCTTTTTCGAATACCGATTAAAGCGATTTACCCAGTATCCCCATATTTCCTGTGAGTCAGCAATTATTACGTCGCTTCTTTTTGTAGCTAAATTTTGAAGGTAGTGAACAATTATTTTTTGAAGTAATGAATATTTTTTTCTCCTGTGATCAAGTCCGTCGAGGTGAGTTACTATTTTAAAATGAGACGAATGTTTTTTTGAATAGAAATAGGCGCCACCTACGCCACAGCATAAAATAATATCGCTGTCTACAGACGCAATTCTTAATGAATCTTTATAAAAATTTAACGGATTTGTAGTTTTATTATAATTAGAAGTAATAATCTCAACTTTTTCCGGGCATGGAATAACAGGATTGTTCTTTTGATTAATTACAGTGATGTTAATTCCTTCCTTGGCACAAGCAATTGCCAGATGAAAAGCAAAGGTTTCAAAACCGCCATATCTTGCAGGTATACCGTGTGTCCCTATGATGGAAACTTTCATTTAATATATTATTAATTTTTTATTTTACATCGAGTGTTGTAAGAAACATTTTTAAATAGTCAGCACCTATTTTGTTCCAATCATTATTTATTTTTACATATTCTTTTGCGTTTTCAGCAATAGTCTTTCTTTTCATTTCATCACAAATTATTTCAATAATTTTTGAAGCTAAATCAGAAGAGTTTCCCTCTTTAAAAAAAATTCCGTTTTTTTCATTTATAATAAGTTTATTTGCAGGCAAATCGCTTGCAATTACCGGTAATCCATAGCTCATTGCCAGTAACATTACACCACTTTGATAAATTTTTTTATATGGAAGGATTGCAAGATCGGAAAAATTAAACAACTTATTGCGTTCATCATTTGTAATGTAGCGAATCATAGGGTGTACTCTGTCTGATAATTTTAATTTACTTATCATTTTTTTATAATGATTAAATGAAATATTTCTTGTTCTTCCTGCAATTATCAAATGAACATTGGAAGGAATATCTTTTAATGCCTCAATTAACACCTCAAGTCCTTTCGATTTTTTTATCATTCCGAAAAAAAGCAGATAAACTTTTTTACTATCGAGATTGAAATATTCTGATGTTTCAATTTTACTCGTTATTTCTTTTAAGCCGATAAAATTTCCATGAGGGATAATAAATACTTTTTCTTTTTCTGTAGAAGGAATCTTTTTTAACAATTCAACAAATGATACAATGTTGTGTACAACAATGCAGCTGGACAGATGACTACATTTTTGTATCCATGATTTCCGGGATTGTTCCAGCAAGCTTTCTACATCATGTATGATTAAACAAATTCGAAAACCAAAAAGGTGAATTATGGAGATAAGGAAATAATCTAAAAATGAAGAATGAAAGAGGTGTATAATTACAATTTCGGTTTTATCAGATCGGGATTTAATCAATGCTGAAAGATATTTTTTTAATAAATAGAAAGAATTAAACAAGCCATACTTTAATGAAAAATTAAAATGATTCTTTACGAATGATTCATTTTTACTGGCTGCGAAATTACTATACACATTTACCCAGCAAGATTGCTTATTTAAAGCAAGGGCAAGTGAAAGATCGTAATAGTCCATACCTGCTTTCCGGCCAACAGGATCTATGATTGCAATACGCAGAGTTTTCATGCTTGTTGATTCAACCACGATGATAAATCTATTGCTAAAAGTGCTTGAAGTTTGGAAATGTCTACTTTATAATATTCCTCTAAATAAATTCTTGTTGCTGCGGCAATTGGCAGAGGAAATTTTGATGAAGAATTCCAACGGTTGAAATTTTCTTTAATTCCGGATCTTAGATCTGCAGGAATGTAATTAAGCAATTTAAATTTTATTTTACTTTCAACAGTAATAATTTTCCCCAAGGTTCCGAATCTGGGAAAGGATGAGCTGTTTATATTGTGTTTGCGAATAAATTCAAAAGTGTTGTCCACTTTCAGAAAGGTGCAAAGATCCGACATTGTATTTTCAAAAGTAGATTTAAAATCCTCAAACAATATAATTTTTACATTTTTGAAATTTTCAAGATAGTTTTTCACTTGTTCAAAGTAGAGTCCGCGGTGTGAATAAAAATAATCGAAACTATAATTTTGTTCCATCCTTTTTTTCTCTTGTTTCAATGCATTTTCGAAAGATAGTTCTTCGCGGCCGTCGCGAACTTTCCATAGATATTGCGAATAAGCTCTTTCTACAGGATTGCGGAGGATTATAATAATTTTTAAAGTATCCGGATGCGGATGATACTTTTTTATATTATGAATTGTCTGATTATGTAAATATAAATAAGGAGTTGAAATCTCACCGGTTACTTGTCCGGGTTTTGCATCTTTAAATAACCGGCTGTATTTTTTAACGTCAGTAACAGCAAAAGAAAATTTCCCCTTTTTATATCTTAATTCTTCATCAACGAAACAAAAGAAGCATGGTTCTTTTTGCGGAGATAAAAATAACTGAGGATGTTGTTGCAGATAATTCTGTAAAGCGGTTGTGCCTGCCCGTGCTGCACCAACAACTAAAAATTGGGGATTAGTCATACAAAGGATGAAGTTGTATTATTAATTGGTTCGTAGTATTGATTTGAAAAATGATAATATCTAAAATAATAGATCAGGCAAACTAAAAACATAATGCTGCTCGAATCACGGATATTTACTGCAGAGAAAAACATACTCAGGAAAAAGAAAAGAAGCATATATTCGCATGATTTGAAAAATATATTTTTGGAATGAATGTTACGTGACATTTTTAATGAAAAATAATAGGGCAAATAAATAAGAAAGGTGCCAATCAAACCAAAGACAAATATATTTCCTACTATACCAATATCGGCCGGGTAGAAATAGCCCAGTATTTTATGCCAACCGCCATTCCATTGATTGCTGATAAAGCCATTTCCAAGTAATGGATTTTTAATAATATACCCATAGGCCGTATTATATTCTAAAAATCGTACAGCAGAAGAAGCCTCATCTGTTGATTCAGAAATAAAAGCTTTAAGTACATTATGAAAGAGTAATTGATATTTTTCAAAAAGTGATGTATATCCTAAACTAAGAAGTATTACAGTTCCTGTAAATATTATGCTGCCATAGAGAATTGTTTTTTTAACTTTTTGACGAGTCGAGAAATTTCTAAAAAAATAAATCAGCAAAGTAATTCCGAGAACTACAAGTGTTGTTCGGGATTGTAGAAAATAGACCAAATAAAAAAGAATAAGTGTAAATATAAATGCAAACCATTTTTTTCTCTCATAGGAGACTTTAAATAAAGAATAAAAGAGAAGCATAATTACCAAAGCAAATTGAAATCTATATCGATAACCGCGGATTGGACTATAAACAACGAATTCATTATCATTAAAATGAACCGGGTTGACAAATAAAAAGAAAAAGTAACAAATAAAGAGAAGAGATATAGAAACTATCAGAAAGGATCGCTCAATTTGTTCGATAGTAATTAAGCCTTTATTCAAAAGTGAAATAAGAAGTATACCTGATAATGATAGAAGTACAGACCGTTGAGCCATAATACCATAATAATATGGCTGTCCAAAAACTTCATGGCCTCTATATGCTGTAACAAAATTGACAAAAATAAATATCCACATTAGTACATCGAGACGATTAATACGGCAATTATTAATATTGATTATTAAATGGACAAGATAATAAAGCGATAATAAAATTATGGCAATTGTTGAAATTCCCTGGTGAAGATTTTCAAAAGGCAGTGTTGCAAAAATTCTGAAAGTTGAAATATAAACAATGAAAAGAAAAGAATACGCTGCTAATGGTGGAAGCCGGCGATCATTAAAAATTGCGTATTTATTTTCCACAGCACGAATTTAAAGAAAGTGATCCTTTTTAACCTTTATTTTTTAATTTAAAAAATACAAAAAAACCGAAATGCCTCTTAACACTCCATGTACTAAGCAAATTCCATGTAAATATTCCGGCTAACTGTGCATAACAGGCTCCAATAATTCCAAATTGTGGGATTAAAATAAAGCAAGAAAGTACATTTATAATAGCAGAAATAATGGCAATATTTCTTAAAACGTGCTGACGGTCGGCCATATTCAGAATTTGCGAGGGTAATCCTGAAAAGCTAACGATTAGTTGTCCGGCTAATAAAATATATAATGCATTTTCATTTCCGGGAAATTCTTTTCCAAAAATGGATAGAATCCATTGCGGAAAAAGAGCGAGGATAATAAAAATGGGTAATGATGTCAGAAAGATTAATCGTGAAGATTCTTCAGCATGTTTTTTTAATGTGTCAAAAGATTTTGCAGCATAAGATTCCGCAAATCGAGGCATTGCAAGACTATTTATTGCCAGGATTGTAATATTTGTAACGACAGAAATCCTGACCAGGGCATTGTATATTCCTACATCCGTTTCATTTAAATATGCAGCCAATATTAAAGTACCTGCCCACGACATGGTTAATTGCATCAATGTAGTAGTAAACATAGAAGAAGAAGTACGGATAAGATCTTTTGACGATACAATTATCGAGGATTTGTTTTGCCGGTACTTACTGTATCTTAACCATAAAGCAGTACTTAAAATTCCTGAAAGAGTTATACATATAAACTGAATCTTGGAGGGAATTTCATTTCCTTTAATAAAGAAAGAAGCAATGATCAATAGGATGGCGGCAAATAAAGAAACAGAAACAGTTTGAAGAAAGGTATATGTTCTTATTCGTTTAAGTCCTCTGATACATTCAGAATTTAAAAGCAAAAAAACGAGAGGTAAGGCAAGCCAGGCGTTTATTTGTAAAAGATTTTTTAAATATGGTTTGTGAAAAAGGTCATTGGCCATCCATGGAGCAAGAAAATAAAGAATGGATGAAATCAGAATTGTCGCAGGTAAAATAATTTTAACCGCTTCAAGATAAACTCCTTTAATCCCTGAGTAATTTTTATTGATAGCAAATCCTGCAATGTATTTCATCAGGGCAATATCAAATCCCAGTTTTCCGAATACAGAAGAAAAACTTAGAATTGCAAGGCAAATACAAACTATGCCAAGAGCATCAGCACCATAATATCGTGTGGTGATAAGAGTTACTAAAAAACCTGTGATAACACCGGTAATCCGAACCAATAAAGCAAAAAAACTTGTTTTGATTAGTTCATTATAATCGCTGTCTGTCCTGAATTTCTTCAGTGCGCTTCGCAAATTATCGGGCAATAAACCAATCATTAATAAGCTTCGGATTGTTATATGTCATTTCCGATCCTCCGGGATGAAGGTAAATATTCTTCCCTACCGATTTCAATAAAGCATGACCAGCGGCAGTATCCCATTCCATGGTTGGAGCGAAACGGGGATAAATATCAGCAATTCCTTCCGCAAGCAGACAAAATTTTAATGAACTACCGACATTTAAAAGCTCTATATTTTTCTTTGATGTACGCAGACTATTTATAAAGGTGTCTGTTTCAACAGATTTGTGTGAACGACTTGCAATTACACGTATTTTATTTTCTTCAGTTTTAATATTGACCTTTAATTTATGAAAGTCATCCAAAGTAATTTTTTCGTTTGCAGAAAATTTATAGAGGCCATCACCTTCAATGCCAGCAAAAGCGATTCCTTTGACGGGTTGGAAAATTATTCCTGCACGTGGCTGATGATTTTCCATCAAAGCTATGTTTACAGTAAACTCACCGTTTCTTTTTATAAATTCTTTGGTACCGTCGAGAGGATCCACTAACCAAAAATATTTCCAGTTACTTCTTTGTTCATAGGGTATTTCTTTGCCTTCTTCACTAAGTACAGGTAATCCGGAAATTTGCAATGCATGAACTATTATTTCATGGGATGCTTTATCAGCTTCGGTGAGGGGTGAACCATCGCTTTTATAATCAACGGTTATGGCGTTGTCGTATATTTCAAGAATTTTTTTTCCTGCAGAAATGGCAGCATCAAGAGCCAGGGCAGTTAATTCCTTTATCTTTTTCTGATCCACGGAGGTAATTAAATTATCATTCCTGCTCCAACTGTTTCATTCGTACTTTCATCAATAAAAGTAACGCTTCCGGTATTCCGGTTTCGGCGATAGCTGTCGTAAATTAAAGGTTGTGTAGTTCGGAGTTGAACACGTCCTATATCATTCATGGAAAGAGAAGTTTCATTTTCTAATCGACGAAGATTTGAGATATCAATTTTATATCGAATGTCTTTTATGAACGAGCGTACTTCCCTTGTTGTATGTCTTAAAATATAACTGGTATTGGGGTTGAGTTTTTTTTCATTCAGCCAGCAAAGCATAATCTCTAAATCCTGACCTGTTTGCGGAATATTATTTTCTCTAACGATCATATCACCACGCGAAATATCAAGATCATCTTCAAGATTAATACTTACAGACATAGGAGCAAAAGCCTCTTCAACTATTTTTCCTCCACAGTCTATTGATTTAATTTTTGAAGTAAATCCTGATGGATAAACTACCACTTTGTCTCCTTTTCTAAATACGCCTCCTGCAATTCTTCCGGCATATCCTCTGTAATCATGATGTGCATCCATTTGAGGACGTATAACATATTGTACAGGAAACCGGCAATCGACGTGATTTAAATCACTGCTGATGTGTACATTTTCAAGATGAAATATGAGTGTACTGCCTTCATACCAGGGCATGTTCTCAGATCGGCTCACAACATTATCGCCATGTTTGGCACTTACCGGGATGAATTGTATATCCTGAATATCCAATCTCGAAGAAAACATTCTGAAATCTTCAACTATTCTATCATACGTTTCCTGATCATAATCGACAAGATCCATTTTGTTTATGCAAACTACCATATGCGGAATACGAAGAAGGCTTGCGATGAAAGCATGCCTGCGTGTTTGTTCAACCATTCCTTTTCTTGCATCAACAAGTACGAGAGCCAGATTTGCAGTTGAGGCTCCGGTAACCATATTTCGTGTATACTGAATATGTCCGGGAGTATCTGCAATGATGAATTTTCTTTTTATCGTAGTGAAATAACGGTAAGCAACATCAATAGTAATTCCCTGCTCACGTTCCGCTTTTAAGCCATCGGTTAAGAGTGAAAGATCAATGCCATCAAACCCTTTTTTCAAACTCGACGATTTAATAGCAAGCATCTGATCATCAAGAATATTTTTTGTATCCATCAGCAATCTGCCTATAAGCGTACTTTTTCCATCATCAACACTACCACAAGTAGTAAAGCGCATTAATTCAATATCATTTCTAAAAGGCATGTAATTTTTTTATTTTTTAAAATCTATTTTCTTGATACTTGATACCTGATACTCAAAAATACCCCTCCCTTTTCCTATCCTCCATAGCAGTATCCGTACGTTTATCATCTATGCGTGTACCTCTTTCTGTTTCGGTTGAGGAAAAAATTTCTCTAATGATATCTTCTATAGTTGATGCTTTGCTGACTACGGCACCTGTGCAAGTAATATCCCCGACTGTACGAAAACGTACTGCCATATCTTCTGCTTTTTCACCTTCAGCTAATTTCATAAAATCGGCTAAGGCATAGATAACGCCATTCCTTTTAAAAACTTTTCTGCTGTGAGAAAAATACAAATCCGGAATCTGAAGATTTTCACGATATATGTATTTCCAGATATCAAGTTCTGTCCAGTTACTCAATGGAAAAATCCGAAAATGTTCTCCATGATTTTTACGGCCATTAAATAAATTCCAAAGCTCCGGACGTTGATTTCTTGGATCCCACTGACTGAATTCGTCGCGGAAAGAAAAGAAGCGTTCTTTCGCACGTGATTTTTCTTCATCTCTTCTGGCACCACCAATAGCGGCATCAAATTGAAATTCCTTTATAGCATCAAGTAATGTTGTTGTCTGCAAAACATTTCTGCTGGCATTCACTCCTTTTTCTTCTGCCACACGTCCTTTATCAATTGAACTTTGTACAGAACGAACGATTAAATTCACACCCAATTCTTTAACCCATTTATCACGGAAACTGATTGTCTCCGGGAAATTATGGCCTGTATCAATATGTAAAAGTGGAAAAGGAATTTTTGCCGGATAAAAAGCCTTCATGGCTAAATGAGAAGCAACAATTGAATCTTTTCCTCCACTAAAAAGCAAAACTGGGTTCTGAAATTGAGCGGCGACTTCACGCAAAACGAAAATACTTTCTGATTCGAGCTCACGAATATGATCAAGATTATAGCTAAACATGTTTTATTGTTGGTTTTTAAGAAAAAAACAAATCTATTTACTTGTTGGTTTTGAACGATAATGTGTCATTATAGGGCATAAACTAACAAATGTTTGTTTTTTATTACACAAACCTTACAGATTTCTAAATCAAAGAGCCAGGCTGATTTTCGGTAATAAAAAATTCATTAAATGCGATAACGATTCGCTTTCAGTTTCTTTATCAGTATTGAGAATTATTTCCGGATGCAGGGGTGTTTCATAAGGAGAATCTATTCCTGTAAACTCAGAAATAATTCCCTGGCGTGCCTTTTTATAGAGGCCTTTAACATCGCGCTTTTCGCAACTTTCTAAAGAAGCATTAACAAAAACCTCTGCAAAATCGGAGGGTGGTAAAAGTGAACGGATTAAATCACGTTCTGAGCGGAAAGGTGAAATAAATGAAGTGATAACAATTAATCCTGCATTGTTCATTAGCTTACATACTTCTCCGATTCGTCGTATGTTTTCTCGTCTGTCACTCTCTGAAAAACTAAGGTCCTTATTCAAGCCAGTACGAATCGTATCTCCATCCAACATGAATGCTTTAAACCCTTTTTCAATTAAACTTTTTTCCAAAGCAACAGCCAATGTACTTTTACCGGAACCGCTTAATCCTGTCATCCAAACTACAAATGGCAGTTGGTGCATGGCAGTAATGCGTTGGTCGCGGCTTATTGTTTCTTCCAATGGATAAATCATATTTACTATTGTTATTGACCGATCGGATGCCAGGTTGTTTTAATTTCTTGTAGATCCATGATGCGGTATGGATGCTGTGTTTTGTCATCCATGATATCGTTTTCTTTATAAACCATTACTCTTTTTACATTTAATGAAGCAGATTCTTTCACATTTTTAATTTCTGCAGCATCTTCTCCGCAATAAACGAGAGCATTTACATCCATATGGGTAGCGAAATGTGACATCAATTCGGAACGGTGGCCTGTTAAAAGATTAACAACTCCGGCCGGAACATCGGATGAATTAAGTACTTCGCCAAAAGTAACTGCACATAATGGTTTTGATGATGATGCCAATGCGACAACCGTATTTCCACCGGCAATAGCAGGAGCGATTAATGAAATTAGTCCAAGAAGCCCAAGTGATTCGGGTGATAAAATTGAAATTACACCCATTGGTTCAGGAACTGAAAAATTAAAATGTGAAGACTCGACAGGATTTACGGAACTGAATACCTGCTGAAACTTATCACACCATCCGGCATAATACACAAGTCTGTCTATGGAAAGATTAATTTCTTTTTCTGCCTGTGGGTTACTGCTTCCCTGTTCTTTTAATTCGCTGATAAATTGATCACGGCGGCCTTCAAGCATTTCTGCAATACGATAAAGAATTTGTGCTTTATTATAGGCACTTTTTGATGACCATCCCGGTTGTGCTTTGCGTGCGGCGACTACGGCTTCACGAAAATCTTTTCTGGAAGACTCACAGATATTTGCAATAGTTTTTCCGGAACTGTTTTCGAGGATATAATATCTTCCCGATTCTGTGCGCGGAAATTTACCATCGATATAAATCTTATAGGTCTTCATTATATCGAGTCTGTCGCCTTTAGAAGAATTTCCATTGGCCTGACCATTTGTTTTTACATCAACAAGTGATTTATTTTTTTCGATAGCGTCCATTTTGTTTTTCAATTTTTTCAGTTATCAATTTGTAGATAAGGCATTAATCCATGGAGACCGCCTTCACGCCCCATTCCGCTTTCTTTGTATCCGCCAAAAGGAGATGTTGGATCAAATTTATTATACGTATTTGCCCAGATCACTCCCGCACGAAGTGCAGATGTTACTTTAAAAATTTTCGATCCTTTGTCTGTCCAAACACCTCCACTAAGTCCGTAAGGAATGTTATTCGCTTTTTCAATTACTTCTTCTACAGTACGAAAAGTTTGTATGCTTAACACCGGTCCAAAAATTTCTTCCTGAACAATGCGTGATGATTGCGAAACGTTAGTGAATAAAGTCGGCCTGTACCAATATCCTTTGGATGGAAGCGAGCATGTAGTCTGAAAACACTCTCCGCCTTCGTTCATTCCTATTTTTACGTATTGTTTAATTTTTTCAAGCTGCATCTTTGAATTAATGGCGCCGATGTCAGAATTTTTATCCAAAGGATCTCCGACGATCAGTGTCTCCATTCTGTCTTTTAATTTGCGTATGACTTTCTTTGCTACACTTTCCTGAACAAACAGTCTTGAACCTGCGCAACAAACATGTCCCTGGTTGAAAAATATTCCATTGATAATACCTTCAACAGCCTGATCAATTGCTGCATCTTCGAAAATAATATTTGCCGCTTTGCCGCCGAGTTCAAGTGTAAATCTTTTTGAAGTTCCGGCAATTGCTTTCTGAATTATTTTTCCAACATCGGTTGATCCGGTAAAAGCAATCTTGTCGATGCCCGGATGATTTACAATTGCAGCACCCGTAGCGCCTGCACCAGTTATAATATTGACAACACCCGGAGGCAATCCAGCTTCGGCGATTATTTCCGCAAGTTTTAATGCAGTAAGAGAAGTTGTTTCGGCAGGTTTTAAAACAACAGTATTTCCTGCCGCTAATGCGGGTGCAATTTTCCATGCTGCCATAAGGAGCGGGAAATTCCATGGAATTATTTGTCCGGCTACACCAAGTGATCTTGTCTTAGCACCGGGCACTGCATACTCAATCTTATCGGCCCAGCCTGCATAATAAAAAAAGTGTGCGGCCGCGAGTGGGATATCTATGTCGCGCGATTCACGAATTGGTTTTCCGCCATCGAGAGATTCGATAACTGCGAGTTCCCTTGCTCGTTCCTGAATGATTCGTGCAATACGAAAAATATATTTCCCGCGTTCCTTTGCAGGCATCTTACCCCAATATTTATCATAGGCATGACGAGCAGCTTTAACCGCTTTATCGACATCTTTATCATTGGCTTCTGCTATGAGCGCAAGTTTTTTTTCATTCGCAGGATTGATAGTATCAAAATATTTTCCGGATGATGGAGGAGTGAATTCTCCATTTATGAAAAGTTCGTATTGTGGTTTAAGTTTAATATGGTCGCTACTCTCAGGCGCCGGTGCATAGGACCAGTCAGTACTAAAGTTTAAAGAAACGCTTTTTTTATTTTTTCTAATTGCCATTGAGATGGTTGTTAGTTAAGTGTTAATAGTTAATTGTTAATAGTTGTTCGAATTTTTTTTCTTGATACTTGATACTTGATACTCTCTTTTAATCTTTTGAGAAGTAATCAATACTCTGATAGACGCCAGTTTGTTGTTTTACGATTTGCATTAATAAATCATTGGCTAATGAGCTTGCACCGAAACGGAAGAGGTCGGGTGTAAGCCAGTCGTTGCCGAGTGTTTCGCGGAGGACAACAAGGTATTGAATAGCGAGTTTTGCAGTGGCAATACCTCCGGCCGGTTTCATGCCGATCTTTATTCCTGTTTCATAATAATAATCACGAATTGCTTCGAGCATGACAAGAGTAACAGGTAAAGTAGCGGCAGGTTGAATTTTTCCGGTGGATGTTTTTATGAAGTCTGCACCGGCATACATTGCGATGTCACTGGCTTTTCTTACATTGTCAAGTGTGCTGAGTTCGCCTGTTTCGAGAATGACTTTCAGATGTGCTTGTCCGCAGGCTTCTTTAACGGCAGCTATTTCATCAAAGACAAAATTATATTCACCTGAAAGAAAATGACCGCGTGAAATGACCATATCGATTTCATCGGCGCCTTCATTAACAGCCCACTTTGTTTCTTCCAATTTTACTTTCCGGCTTGACATTCCGCTAGGAAATGCGGTAGCTACAGCAGCAACTTTTACCTTTGATCCTTTAAGAGCTTCTTTAGCAACTTTAACAAGATTAGCATATACGCAAACAGCGGCAACGGAAGGTATTCCTTCTAAGCCGGAATGCGGGAACATGGCTTTTGTGCAAAGTTGTTTTACTTTGCCCGGAGTATCTTTAGCTTCAAGCGTGGTAAGGTCCATCATGCTCATAGCGAGTTTTAGAGCAGTCAGCTTAGATTCTTTTTTAATACTCCTTTTGGTGAACCGGGCTATTTTCTCTTCAATACCAACCTGGTCGATGGAGGGACTTTGTGATAATGTATAATCGTTTTTCATTTATTTCATTGGGCAATTCACGTTCACGAATGTACAAATAAAGACTTGAAAAAATTAATCTGTTTTTTTGATTAATAAAGTGAAAACGTGGAAAAGTTTATGGTGTTTGCATTTTGGTTTTTAACATTCATATCCTGATTTATTATAAATCGAATTACAAATCGT
>JANLOW010000297.1:0-20459 GCA_031366785.1 Bacteroidota bacterium
CCTCCGGGTGGAACTGCACAAACTACATCTGGAACATTCATAACTCATATTACAAATGCTGCCGGTTGTGACAGTGCTATAACGACTAACCTTATTGTAATTCCAAATTCATCCAGCACAGCAAACATTTCTATCTGTAACGGTTCAAGTTATACGCCACCGGGTGGAACACCAAAAACTATTTCAGGTACATACATTACACACATTTCAAATGCTGCCGGTTGTGATAGTGTTATAACTACAAACCTCACTGTGATTCCAAATTCAACAAGTACAGCAAATATTTCTATCTGTAACGGTTCAAGCTATACGCCTCCGGGTGGAACAGCACAAACGACATCAGGAACATATATTACGCATATTACAAACGCTGCCGGTTGTGATAGTGCTATTACTACAAACCTCACAGTAATTCCAAATTCAGAAAGCACAACAAATATTACTATTTGTACAGGAACAAATTATACACCGCCCGGAGGAACCGCACAAACAACTTCAGGAACTTACATTACTCATATATCAAATACAGCAGGATGTGATAGTACAATAACTACAAATTTATTAGTTATTACAGCTTCAAACACATCGCAGAATATTGAAATCTGTAAAGGAAGTTCAGCTACATTGCCTGACTTTACTGTAGTGTCTCCCATTGTTAATACAGATTACACAACTACTTATTCGAGTATAAATGTTCCTGGTTGTGATAGTGTCATAACTACACATATTATTGTAAACCAATTACCGGTATTGATAGCAACTGTATCACAAATTCAATGTTCAGGTAGTAAAGGTAGTGTAACTCTGAATGCAAGTAATGGAACACCTGTTTATACTTATAGTGGATCTCCAACAATAAATTTATCTGCAGGAACTTATAATTATAGAGTAACAGATTCTAAAGGATGCATCGGTACAATATCTGCAACGATTAATCCGGGACCTGCACCATTACTATTTTCCTCGACGACAAGTCAAATCAATTGTTTTGGTTATAAAGGCAGTGTTTCTTTGAGTGTAAGCGGCGGTGTTTCTCCTTATGTTTTTAGCGGATCCAATACCACTAATCTCACTGCTGGAACATATAATTATACCGTTACTGATTCCCTTGGGTGCAGTGCCAACCTTTCTGCTACAATAAACGCTGCGCCACCACAACTAATTCATACAGCAACGTCTACTCAAATTGCATGCTATTTAGGCAAAGGAAGTGTAACATTAAGTACCACCGGTGGAACACCCGGATATGTATTCTCAGGTTCGCCAATAACAAATCTTTCTAGCGGAACATACAACTACAGTGTTACAGATTCTAAAGGATGTACTGCTACAGCCTTTGCTTTTATAGCTCCAGCTCCGGCCAAGTTAACCGGTGTAACTTCATCAACTATCACTCGATGTGATGAAAATACAGGGACTGTAAGCATAACGGTTTCCGGAGGTTCGGCTCCATATACATTCTTATGGAATACTTCACCTGTTCAAACTACACCACAAGCTACAGGTCTTGGAGTAGGAACATATTCTGTAAAAATAACAGACGGACACGGTTGCACTGCCACAGCTTCAAAAGCTGTAACAAAAGCACTTCCAACAACAATTAGTATTACAGGAAAAAATACTTATTGTCCGGGTGAATCAACATCGTTATGTGCTACTTCAGGTTTAGTTTCATATGTATGGAATAATGGAGATACGACACGTTGCAAAAACGCAATTGCTGCCGGTACCTATTCCGTTATTGCAACAAACATAAGCGGATGTACAAGTACAGCCAGCAAAGTACTTGCAGTCGGTACAACTCCTGTTGTTTCAATTACAGGAAATGATTACATGTGTCCTGGAAGTACTACTGTACTTTGTGCTACAGCGGGTTTCACAACTTATAAATGGGACAATGGATTAGGAATCAATTGCAGAAGTATTACTGCTGGAGGAAATTATTCAGTAATAGTTTCTAATACTTTAGGATGCACTGCTTCATCAAGTCTGGCAGTTAAAACTCCGATGAAGTTAACATCAAGTACTGTTTATGGTATTTGTTCGAATGGATACTTAGGCACCACTTCTATTGCAGCTACCGGACAAACCGGCCCATATACTTATTTATGGAGTAATGGCTCTACCGACCAAAGTATTTCAGAACTCGGAGCAGGAACCTATACCGTTACAGTTACTGATTCTTATGGCTGCACAGCAACATCTGCACCAACAGTGGTGGTAAGCAAATTGACTTCTGATTATTCAACCATTAATTCTTCTTTTAACTCTTCCCCTATTTCAATCGGTACAAACATTTGGTTTAGCGGTGTTATGAAAGTAAATTATATTGGAACTTATCCGGTTGTAATTCGATTTACTAATCAAACTATTCAGAGTTCGAAATTTATTCTGACTCCTGCCAACGGTAAATTAATATTAACAAATTCCGTTGCACAGGCATCTACCGTATTCGATGGTACAGAATGGACAACTACAGCACCTCCAAACCTTGCAGGAGAATACTTTATATCAGGTTACGCTTATCCGGTTGCATTAGCTATAACAGCAAATTTAAATCCGGTTTCGTGGAAAGGAATATGGACTGCATCATGCCCGGGAGTTAGTTCTGTAGAATGGAAATGGTCTGCAGCTGCATATTCAAACTTAAGTATAAATCTTGATTCATTAGGAGTTAAACCGGTTGATGGAAATACAGCATCTCCCTATAACAATAATGATCTTGCCGGAACACCGGAGAATTATACAGCCAATTTAATAATCGGTGCCCGAAGCACAGGGGGGACAAACTACACCGGTTCTTATTCCGGTCTTGGTACACGTACACCTTGTGCACCGCAGGTTTGCATGGTAAATAATACCGGTTATGTAAATCGATTTAAAACAGATCAGCTTTTAAATAAAAACGAAACACATATTCTTTATAATGCATTTCCAAATCCATTTACTTCAACCATTACTATTGAATTAGGAAGAAATGATAGAACATGCCATGCTACTATAGAAATATATAATGTAGCCGGACAAAAAGTTGCCTCTGTTTTCGATCAGGAAATAGAAAAGGGAATTAAATACAGCGTTGATTTTAATGCAGAAGATTTATCAGGAGGATTATATATCTGCAAAATTATTAGTGGCGACGATGTAATCAGTAAAAAATTGATCCTGAAAAAATAAGGGGCAGTTTTTACTACTGTCATTAAAAAAAATTGGATTAAATACAATTGAAAATGAATTCAATTTGTATCTAATCCAATTTTTTATTTCTATAAATATCTATATAGATTAGTTTTTATTTTGCCAATAGTTTTTTGGCTTCATCATACGATGGAAAATCATTGTAATGCCACATGGCTGTAATTGTGCCGCTTTTTAATAACATCAATCCAGGATTTGAACGAATCATGGTTTTCAATGCTGTTTCATCCGTATTGTAATATTCAAACATTGAATTATGCTTATGACGAAATTCATCGATATCCTTAGGAGAAGAACCCGTTAAACCAATAAACTCAACGCCATCCTTCTGACAAAGGGCTACAAAATCATTTACTTTCCCTTGTACACTTTCATCGGCATGATTGATTTGATACGAAACAAGAAGAAAAACATTTTTCATAGAAAGCACATCGGAAGTAACATCTGTTCCATCCGATGAACTTACAGTAAAATCATGAATTTGCGGCTTATCCCCTTCCTGAATAACTTTATCTGTACGATCAATAAATTTCCATGTATCATCAATTCCCGCTGTTGCAATTTCTTTTTCATTAAACTCATGCTTTACTCCATCCTTTTCATAAATAAAAACCATAACAACACTGTCCTTCTTTGCTCCGGGAGGAAGAATCATGCCTTTTGAAATATTTTTTCCAACCGCATACGGACGAAAATCAATAACCGGTAAGTGACGATAACAATACACAGAAAATAAAAATGACCCTATAAATCCCAGGTATGAAAGCCAGGTAGAAGCTCCTTCACCAAAAAGCGGTTTGATATTATTCTTATTTATGAAAATAAAGAATATGAAGATAAACAAAACAATATCCTTCATGAATGATTGAAATGGTTTCAAGTGAAGCGCATCGCCAAAACATCCGCAATCTTTAACTACATCAAACTTCCAAGACCAAAACGTGAGAAAAGTAAAAAAGATAATCATTAATAGTAAAGACCAGGCAGTGAACTGCATTTTTGCACCAAGTAAAAGCGCAAAACCCAATCCAATCTCAAAAGCGCAGATTAATATTGCGAGAATTAGTGATATATGAGTAAGCCACGGCATATGAAATACTCCAAAATATTCATCAAGCTTGTATGAAAATCCAAGCGGATCATTCGCCTTGATAAAACCCGAAATAATAAATAAAACTCCAACAAAAATTCTCGAAAACTGCGCTAGTATTCTCATTTATTTGTAATTTGTTTATCAAATAATATTTTAAAAATCTATGACTCTTGATTCTTGACTCACTTTTAAATTTTCCCCTCTTTTATTTTAATCAAAGCAAAAACAGAATAATTTATAATATCATAATAATTCGCATCTACTCCTTCGCTTATTAGAGTTCTCCCATCATTGCCTTCGATTTGCTTAATACGCAACAATTTCATAAGGATTAAATCTGTCATTGAACTTGTCCGCATTTCACGCCACGCTTCACCGTAATCATGGTTCTTATTTTCCATCAAACTTTTTGCTTTTTGAGCTTGAAAATCGTAATGATGAATTACTACTTCTTTATTCATTTCTACTTCAGACGTACTTCCCTTCACCAATTGTATTAATGCTATGATACAATAATTGATAATTCCAAGAAATTCTCCTTCAATCCCCTCATCAACTAATTGAACTCCTTTTTCTTCGATGTTCCGGATTCTTTGAGCTTTAATATAAATCTGATCAGTTAAAGAACTAACACGCAGAATTCGCCATGCAGTTCCATAGTCTTTCATCTTTTTAAGAAAAATCTCTTTCCCTCTTTCGACAATTTGGTCGTATTGTGCTGATGTAGTTTCTGCCATAATTAGTGCAGTTTCAACCGTTGATTTCATTTATTCAACTGGATTAATTTTTTGTGCTTTATTTGCAAAAGATTTTGAATTTTATTGCTGGCAAGATACATTTATTCACATGAAGAAATCCTTAAACTGTAGAGGCAAACTCTTAGATTTATCAACACCGGTTATAATGGGTATTTTAAATATTACCCCAGATTCTTTTTATGACGGCGGACAAATAACCGGAGTGGGTTCGGCTTTAAGTTTGGCTGAATCAATGTTAAAAGAAGGCGCAACTATATTAGATATTGGAGGACAATCAACCCGGCCCGGTGCAAAATCAATTAATTCAACCGAAGAATGGAAACGTATTGGACCTTCTTTAATTTCTATAAAGAAACATTTTCCTGATGCCATTATTTCTATCGATACATTCCATTCACAAGTAGCCAAAAATGCCGTGGAAGAAGGAGCTTCAATAATTAATGATATTTCTGCCGGAGATTTCGATAATGGAATGTTTTCTTTTGTATTAAATAGCCAAACACCCTATTTGATAATGCATATGCAGGGAAGCCCTGAAAATATGCAGGAAAACCCGCAATATGAAAATGTTGTTTCTGAAGTATTAAATTATTTCATTAAAAAAGTTTCGCATTTGAAAATGATGGGACTAAACGATATTATTATCGATCCCGGCTTTGGTTTTGGCAAAACCCTTGAAAATAATTATTCACTATTGAAAAATCTTTCACTTTTTCAAATACTCGACTGCCCTATTTTGGCCGGTATCAGCCGAAAATCTATGATAACAAAAACACTGAATATTACTCCGGCTGATGCTTTGAATGGAACGACTGCTCTAAATACAATTGCTTTATTAAATGGCGCATCTATTTTAAGGGTTCATGATGTTGCTGAAGCAATTGAAGTCAATAAACTGGTAAGCGATTATCAGAGAAGTAAATGATAATAACAACCTTTTTTAACAAATCGGTTTATTATTCTTATGCCTAAGACAACTCTCAATGATATTATTACTAATTTTCAACTCTCTTAAATTAATCACCCAAAACTAAAAAACCAAAGCCTTCATTCATGCTTGACCTTTTTCATATTGGTTTTCTTACAATACGGTTGATTGATGTTATTGACATTTTTATCGTTACTTTTTTATTGTTCAGATTATATAATCTACTACGCGGTGGTGTTGCAATTAATATTTTTATCGGCCTGCTTACTGTTTATGCTTTGTACTGGATTTGTGTTAAGATTCTAAATATGGAATTACTGGGCACAATTCTCGGACAATTTATCAGCCTTGGGTTTATCGCACTTATAATCGTCTTTCAGCAGGAAGTCCGTCGCTTTCTTCTTGTACTCGGAACTAATAATATTTTAGCTAAAAACACTTTCACGAAACAAATTCTACCTTGGAACTGGCAATTTCAAAAAAATCCTCCTTTGGATATTTCTGCAATTGTAAAAGCATGCCGGCAAATGTCAAAAGATCGTACAGGTGCTATTATTGTTCTTGCAAAATCATCACAGTTAAAATATTTTGCAAATACCGGAGATACTATGGATGCCGAAATTTCCCAGCGCCTGATCGAAAGTATTTTTTTTAAAAATTCTCCTATGCACGATGGCGCAATCATTATCGTAAACAATAAAATAAAAGCTGCCAGATGTGTTTTGCCTGTTACAGAAAATGTCGAATTACCCGCGCATCTTGGCATGCGGCACCGCGCTGCAATTGGGATTACAGAACAAAGTGACGCTTTAGCAATCGTTGTTTCCGAAGAGACCGGTGAAATTTCTGTTTCACGCGAAGGTCAGATTAAGGTTAATATTTCTGTAGAAGAACTCGAGAAAAATTTACGCGATGAGTTTGAACAATAAATATCAATCTGAGAAGTAACTTAATGTACTATAAATTCTCCTTTTCAAATCCCCAAATTTATTTATTCTTTGCTTCAAAAGATTTTATCAATTCCTCATCTGATAAATTAGCATTTAATTGATCTAATGAAGCCTGTGCTGAAGCAGTAAGTTTATGTTCAGGATATTTTTGTATAAATTCCTTATATTTTTCTTTCGCTTTTTCCTTATCCTTTATTGCAGTCTCATAAATAAAAGCTTGCATAAATAATGCTGATGACGACTTTTTGTAATCAGGAAAAGTAATCCTTAACCTCTCAAAAATTGCAATCGATTCTTTAGGCCGGTTTAAACCATTTGCTAAATCTGCCGCCTTAAATAAATAATTAGCTGATGCCGTATCGTCTTTATAAGTATCTGCATAAACAAGGTAATTATTAAATACAGTATTTGATTCGTCAATATTCATTGCTTTAACAGAATCACTAAATAATTTAGCCTCTCCTAATTTAATTTCATTCGCAAGTTTATCTTTTGCAGACTCACACGATACAAAAATAAACACAGTAAGTGCAAATAAAATCAATTTCTTTTTCGTAAATCGTTTGTTGTAATTCATATTTTTTATTTTTCTTATAAATCAGGATTCATTTTACAATCTATTTAACTTTAGCAGGGAATTTCATTTTATAATTAACATCTACAATACCATTTTTAATATCTAATAATTTGTTTTTCAAAAGCCTTCTTCGAAAGGGAGAAATGCGGTCAGTAAAAAGTACTCCTTCAATATGATCATATTCATGCTGTACTATCCTTGCCGCTAGCCCGTTGTATTTCTTTTTATGCAATTCCCAGTTTTCATCGTAATATTGAATCAGAATTTCTTCTCTCCTCTGAATGTCTTCCCGAATTCCAGGAATACTTAAACATCCTTCATTAAATTTCCATGGCTCACCATTTTCTTCTTTAATAACCGGATTAATAAAAACCTGTTTAAAGTCTTTTACTTCGTCTTCTTCAAAAGGATTTCCATCGACAATAAAAAGTCGTATCGAAAGTCCAATCTGCGGTGCAGCAAGTCCAACACCATTGCTTTCATACATGGTATCAAACATATTCTTTATAAGTTCCTGCAAAGCGGGATATTTTTTATCTATGTCTAATGCTCGTTTTTTTAAAACTGCATCCCCAAATGCGTAAATCGGTAATATCATTGTATAATCAACTTTTATTCATTTCCATATAAGATTGCAGAATAATAACTGCACTTCTCTGATCTACAAGGGCTTTGTTCCTCCTATCAGACTTTTTTAATCCATTTAACAGCAATGATTGAGTCGCAATTTTTGAAGTAAAACGTTCATCAATTCTTTTTACGGGAATATCAGGAAAGGCTATTTTAAGCTTTCTTATGAAATCTTCGACATGTGGAGTAATGGAAGACGGTGTATTATCCATTTGCCTGGGTTCGCCGACAACAAAAAATTCTACTTTCTCTTTATCCAGATATTTTTTCAGGTATTCTATAACCTTGCTCGAATGCACTGTATCCAGCGCTGTTGCTATGATTCTGCCCGGATCAGTAACTGCTAAACCGATCCTTTTAGTACCATAATCTATTGCCATTATTCTAGTCACTGTGCAAATATAATTGAAGTTTAATTTGAAGTTTAAAGACTGTAGTTTTTCTTTGTCATCTGATATAAACAATATGAAGGAAATTATTGAAAAAGCATGGCTTAACCGCGAATTGCTCAAAGAAGAAAAAACACGTGAATGCATTCGTGAAATCATCGAACTGCTCGATCGAGGGGAGTTAAGAGTTGCTGAACCTCTCAATAATGGCTGGCAATTGAATGAATGGGTTAAAAAAGCTGTCATTCTTTATTTCCCTATTCAGCCTATGGAGACTTCATTTGCCGGTCCCATGGAGTTTTATGATAAGATGAAACTTAAAAAGAATTACGAAACATTGGGCGTTCGTGTTGTGCCTCATGGTATTGCACGTTATGGAAGTTATATCGCCAAAGGGGTTATTTTGATGCCATCTTTTGTTAATATTGGTGCTTATATTGACTCAGGAACCATGATCGATACCTGGGCTACCGTTGGCTCATGTGCTCAAATTGGTAAAAATGTTCATTTGAGCGGAGGCGTTGGAATCGGCGGTGTTCTCGAACCAATTCAGGCGGCTCCGGTAATAATCGGCGACAATTGTTTCATTGGTTCACGTTGTATTGTCGTAGAAGGTGTAATGATCGAAAATGAAGCGGTTTTAGGTGCCAATGTTGTATTGACCATGTCTACTAAGATCATTGATGTAAGCGGTGCAAGTCCTGTCGAATTCAAAGGAATAATTCCTGCAAAATCTGTCGTCATTCCCGGATCTTATCCGAAAATTTTTCCTGCGGGTGAATTCCAGGTTCCTTGTGCTTTAATTATAGGAAAGAGAAAAGAAAGTACAGATAAAAAAACTTCATTAAACGATGCTTTGCGTGAATACAATATTTCAGCATAATTTATGAGCCAATCTTTTCTTATAATTCAAACGGCTTTCACCGGTGATGCTATTTTACTTACATCGCTGACAGAAAAACTTTACCAAACTAATCCTGAATATAAAATTGATGTATTAGTAAGAAAAGGAAATGAATCTCTTTTTTCTAATCATCCGTATGTTAGAGAAATACTGATATGGGACAAAAAGAAAAATAAGTACAACAATCTTTTTAAGATTTTGCAAGAAATAAGGAAAAGGAAATATGATGTAATTGTAAACCTGCAACGGTTTGCAAGCACTGGTATTCTGACTGCTTTTTCTTTGGCAAAAGAAAAAATTGGTTTCAATAAAAATCCATTATCTTTTCTTTTTACAATAAAAATTAAGCATGAAGTAAAAAATGGCCTGCATGAAATCGACAGAAACCAGAGAATGATTGATCATTATTCGAAAGGTAAAGCTGTACGTCCACGTTTATATCCTTCGATTAATAATTTCAACTCGGTTAAGAAATATAAAAATAATCAATTTATCACTATTGCACCCGTATCAGCCTGGTTAACTAAAACTTTGCCTTCATATAAATGGATAGAACTCATAAAAAATTACAACACACTTTTTCCGGATATTCAGTTTTATTTACTTGGCTCCCAAGAAGAATATAAACAAGCAGAAATTATTCGCCTGAAGTCTGAAGAAAATAATATAATAAATCTTTGTGGCTCCCTTTCTTTTCTTGAATCTGCCGCTCTTATGAAAGATGCAGAAATGAATTACGTAAACGATTCCGCTCCTCTTCATTTGGCCAGTGCAATGAATGCTCCGGTTACTGTTGTATATTGTTCTACTGTTCCTGATTTTGGTTTTGGACCATTATCAGACAAATCCAAAATTATTGAAACTAAAATTAAATTAAATTGTCGTCCATGCGGACTTCATGGTTATAAAGAATGTCCTCTGACTCATTTTAAATGCGCTCATTCAATTGATATCAAAGAAGCAATTTCAATATGAAAGAATACTTAAGTGAAGTAAAAAAAGCTACGGCTGTTTTGAAAAATGGCGGGACTATTCTTTACCCGACAGATACTATTTGGGGAATCGGATGTGATGCTACCAATGCTGAAGCAGTAAAAAAAATTTACGCTATAAAACAAAGGGACTTAGAAAAAAATTTCATACTCTTACTAGACAATGAATCGAGACTTGCGACATATGTCAAAGAAATTCCGGAACAAGCATGGACTTTAATCGAGTACTCTGAAAAACCAATTACAATTATTTATGATGGCGCAAAAAATCTTCCGCCCGAGCTAATTTCTGCTGATGGAAGCATTGCCATACGAATTACAAAAGATGAATTTTGTCAATACCTTATTGGTGCATTAAGAAAACCTTTAATTTCAACTTCTGCTAATATCAGCGGAGAAAAAGCTCCTTCGTCATTTGATGAAATCGACGATCTAATTATTAATAAAGTCGATTATGTTGTTAACTGGCGCCAAACAGAAAAAATTATTGCAAAACCGTCTACTATTATCAGCCTTAAAACGGATGGTCAAATTAAGTTTATTCGACAATGATGTATTAACTTGCGGCAAATAAAATGAGAAAACATCTCCAACATATTATTTTTTCAATTATTGCTGATGAAGCAGTGGCATTAAAAAGCGATGCTTTCGTTGTCGGAGGATATGTAAGAGATATTTTTTTAAAACGTATTTCCAAAGATATTGATATTGTTGTTATTGGTAGCGGCATAGAGCTTGCACAAAAAATCGGAAACAGACTTAACACAAATGTAAATATTTTCAAAAATTTCGGAACTGCCATGATTAAATACGATGGACTCGAAATTGAATTTGTGGGTGCCAGAAAAGAATCATACAGGAGTAATTCCAGAAAACCAATTGTTGAAACGGGCACATTAGAAGATGATCAAAAAAGAAGAGACTTTTCGATTAATGCCATGGCTATTCATCTTACGAAAAATAATTTTGGAGAGTTGGTTGATCCATTTAACGGTGTCCAGGATCTAAACGATAAATTATTACGCACACCTCTCGATCCGGATATCACTTTTTCGGATGATCCTCTTCGAATGATGCGTGCTATACGTTTTGCTTCTCAATTACATTTTACAATTGATAAATTTGCGCTCAAGGCAATTAATAAAAATGCAGACCGAATTAGTATTGTTTCTGCCGAACGTATATCCGAAGAATTTAATAAAATCATTTTATCAGACAAACCTTCTATAGGCTTCGACTTACTTTTTAAAACAGGGTTATTGCAAATAATTTTTCCTCAACTCTGTCTTTTACATGGTGTAGAATATATAAATGGAAAAGGCCATAAAGATAATTTTTATCATACATTAGAAGTCCTCGACAATGTAGCGAAAAACTCGAACGACCTTTGGCTACGTTGGGCTGCTCTTTTGCACGATATTGCTAAACCTGCTACGAAAAGATTTGAAGAAGGTCAGGGCTGGACATTTCACGGCCATGAAGACAAAGGAGCCCGTATGGTTAAGCATATTTTCAGACATTTTAAATTACCGTTAAATGAAAAAATGAAATTTGTAGAAAAAATGGTTCAACTTCATTTGAGACCTATTGTTCTTGCCAAAGAATTTGTGACTGATTCGGCTATAAGACGTTTGCTCTTTGATGCCGGCGACGACATTGATTTTCTTATGATCCTTTGTCATGCCGATATTACTACCAAAAATGAATACAAAATCCGTAAGTATAAAGATAATTTTAAAATTGTTCAGGAAAAACTTAAAGAAGTAGAACAAAAAGATAAAATCAGAAACTGGCAGCCTCCTGTTACCGGTGAGGATATTATGCTCACCTTTGGCCTTGGACCGGGAAAGGAAGTTGGACAAATCAAAAATGCAATCCGGGAAGCAATTCTGGAAGGCGAAATTAATAATGATTTCGATCAGGCATATAATTTTATGCTTAAAGTAGGAGCCAGTCTAGGACTCATTCAAAAAACTACAATTAACCGAATCGTTTAATTTTTTTATCATAAGCAGAATAAAGAAATTTCTTTTTACTTTTGAGAAATACAAGAATTAACTACAACTATGGCAACTTATCGTTTTCGTGTAACTTTTGAGGATTTTGATGATGTTACTCGTGATATTGAAATTCGTTCCACACAAACTTTTGAAGAACTACATTACGCTATTCAAAATGCAATCGGTTTTGATGCTTCAAAAGAAACTTCCTTTTTTCTTAGCGATGATAACTGGAAAAAAGGGAAAGAAATTACAACACGCGAAATCCGTAATGATGAAACTGAAACTGCCAGCCATGTAAAAAATTCAAGACTGTGTGATTTCATTATAGACCCACACCAAAAAATTTATTACCTTTTCAATACTACTTCCCATTGGACATTTCGTATTGAGTTAATAAAAATTAATCGTGAAGAAGAAAGCGGTGTAATATATCCAAGATGTATTAAATCCACAGGTGAAGCACCAAAGCAATACAATTCAACAAATATTGCAACACTCCCTGTGCCTGAGGAAGAATTTGATATTGCAATTGAAGACGAAACTGAAGAAGTTGACGAAGGTGAAGAATTATTGGTTGATGCCGCTGATTTACCTGAAGGCGAAGACAAAGAGTCATTCGTAAAAGCAGATATTGAAAGTCCTGACGACGATTTTGAAACCGCCGATGAAGACGCTATTGATGATGATGGCGCACAGGAAAAAGACGACTTTTAGCCTGTTAATTGTTAATTCTAATTTCAGATAATTTCTTTCTTTTTAAATAATTAAAAAAAATCTAATTTATTTTTCACATTTGTTAATTGAAATAGTTGAAAAAGCTTGTTGTAATTGCTGGCCCGACAGCATCGGGGAAAACTTCGCTTTCAATACGACTTGCACTTCACTATCAAAGTGAAATACTAAGTGCCGACTCCCGTCAGTTTTACAGAAAGATGGATATTGGTACAGCTAAGCCTTCCAAAGAAGAATTAGAAAAAGTCCCTCATCATTTTATTAATTCTCTGGGAATAGACGAGAAATATAATGTTGGAAGATTTGAAGAAGAAGCATTAAAAAAAACAAGTCTGCTTTTCAAAAATTATGATATATTATTTTTAACCGGCGGAAGTGGTTTGTATATTGATGCACTCTGTAATGGAATCGATGATCTTCCTGGAACAGAAATTTCTGTTCGGGAAGAATTGAATAGAATCTATAAAACTGAAGGTATCGAAGCTCTTCAAAAAAAATTGCTAGAAACTGATCCTGAATATTATTCACAAACTGATAAAAATAATCCACATCGTTTGATTCGAGCTCTGGAAGTTTCAATAATATCCGGACGTAAATATTCATCGTTCCGAAAAAATATTAGTAAAAAACGAGACTTCATAACTAAAAAAATAGGCCTGCTTATTGACCGGGTCGAACTTTATAATCGAATCAATCTACGAGTAGATGCAATGATAAAAAACGGCCTGGTTAAGGAAGTCCAAGCCCTCCTTCCCTACCGTAATGAAAATGCTCTTCAAACAGTCGGCTATAAAGAAATTATAGAATTTTCAGATCATAAAATTTCTCTCGATGAAGCCATAGAAGCAATCAAACAGAATACACGCAATTATGCCAAACGTCAAATGACGTGGTTTCGAAAAGATAAAGAAATACACTGGTTTGAACCTGAAGAGTTCGGAAGCATATGCAGGTTTATTGAGGAATGAGGGTTAGAATCAAGTATCGGGTATCGAGTATCAGGTATAAAACATTACCCGATACTTGTCTCTTGATTCTTTAGTAATAAAACCTCACAGCAGCAAATATATTTCTACCGGGTGCATTTATTCCGCTTGCAAATGTTCGGTATTGCGTATCCATAATATTATCAATACCGGCCTGAATGGTGATTAATTTATGTACTTTGTATGATGCCCGCAAATTTAATGTAAACCATGCAGGCATACCTTCCGGTGTAGCATATTGTTCATTGTCTTCGCCGTTTAAATAATAATTCTTAAGTCTTTTCCAACCATTGTAATTAATAATTAAATCAGATGAAAATTTATCGAATGAATATGACAACTGTAAATGCAACATAAATGGTGGTATATGATCGAGCGGATAATCGCTGCTGTCTCTTTTAATTCTACCATAAGTATAATTCATTCCAACTAATAATTCTATTTTATCTGATACTTGCGATCTCAAGTTTGAGGAGAATCCATATAGGTAGGATTTTTGTTTATTCTGATTAGCAAATACACCACTTATAGTACCATCATAAAGGATAGAATCTTGTCCGTTAAATTTAAATTTATCAGTTACAATAGCATCAATAAATCTTGTATAAAAAACAGTATTTTCCCAACTTGTTTTTCCATTAAATATTTTGGTAATGCCTATTTCCGAATTGATAGTTTTTTCCGGTTTCAAATCCGGATTTGGAACAATGACAGTTCCGGGAGCTGACTCAAATATTTTACTTAAATCATCAACATTCGGTGCTCGAAATCCTGTCGATAATAAAAGTGAAAGTTTTAAATCATCCTTAAGAGTATTTATTAAACCCACACTACCTGAGTAAACAAAATTATTTTGATCGGCTTTAGTATAAGGTAAATCAAAAAATGAAATATCTTCAAATGTTGAATGTAGATTTATCATGCCAAACCTTATTCCATCAATGAACGTAAGATGGTCACTTATTTTCCATGTATGCGATAAATAAGCAGCAACACTTGTCATTGTATTATCTCCATCCGGATACCTTGTATCAAGTTTACTTTTTAAACCTGTCTCAATATTTTCTTCATTGGCTGTAGATTTAAGAGTATTGTATTGAGCATCTAAACCAATCCGGATCGAATGATTGCCAGAATTTCTCTGTAAGTCCAAATTTGCACCCATTACATTTACTTTCTCTATCCTATGCTGAAGATTGTTTTTTCCAAATCTGCGTGTATTCCTGCTTTCTTCAATATTCTGATAACTAATTCCTGCATGTAGTTTCTGAAAAAAAGAAATTGGCATACTTACATTTAAATCATATGCTGTCAGTAATCTTTTTTGAGGACCATAATACCATTCAGCATATTTCAAACCATTTCCAGAAGGATCTGTTAACCTGTCATAACGCGGAACATCCGATGAATTTGAATATTGAAAATTTAAATTGTGAACTACATTATCATTTTGTTTAAAGGAAAATTTTTGCATAAAATCATACTGCGAATAACCACTTTGTATCTGCAAAAAATTATTTTTATTTTTTACCAATGAATCTTTCCCATTTATTCTTTCCACATAAAAAGGACGCTCGCCATAGGATGTTTTATAAAATGGATTTTTAGATTTTCCACCACTTAAGTCATCAAATTTTGAATATGAAATTGATGTTAACGAAGCAAATTTTTTACCGCCAATGTTAAAATCGGTATGGCCGGCCAATTCATTATCGACACTTCCATACCTGACAAAAGCATTTGCCTTAATATTGTATTCTTTATTATCAATTGAAAAGGCAGGGCGTTTTGAATATAAGTGAATAACTCCACCTAATGCATCACTGCCATAAATTGTAGAAGCCGGACCAAATAAGATCTCTACTCGATCAAGTACAGATTTATCGAGAGTTACAATATTCTGAAGATGTCCGGCCCGGTAAATCAGATTATTCATTCTTACTCCGTCAATAACCAATAAAATTCTGTTTGCTTCAAAACCACGAATTGTTGGACTTCCGCCACCTAATTGACTTTTCTGAACACTTAAAGTTCCTGTATTTGCCAGTAAGTCAGCCGTCGATTGCGATTGAGAATTTGCTATTTGAGTTGCTGATAATATTTGAATTTGCTGCGCAACATTTCTTTTAATCTCTTCAATCCTATTTACTGAAATAATTACTTCATTCAGATTAATTCGCTTTGATTGCATGCTGCTGTCTGTAATTAATTCCTGAGAATATAATTGTTGATTGTATAGGAGAACAATTGCTATAAAAGCATATTGTAAATTTTTCATTTTCTTTTATAAGTTTGAGAATTCTTAAAAATATATCCGATATACCAAAAAGGTAATACCTAAATAAGAATTCCGGTTAATTAATATAATATTTCTGAGATGAAGTCCAAAGTCTTCGAAATTTATTCACTAAATTTTCTTTGGAGGGAGAATTATTATGTCTGAATAATTACAGACGATGTTTTCAGAAAATGAAAAAAATAAATTTTGATTTATTCTATTTAAAAGAACTGTAAAGTTTAGTGTGGGAATTATATAAATTAAGGAAAACAATTTGTTGAACTTTTCGGGAATTTTACTTTCATGTTTATTATTGATTCCAAAATAATTTTGAATTTTTTGTACAAGCCCCGATTCAGCGTTATCCGCCAACACTACTAATAAAACAATATCACCGGAAATTTTTACAGATTTGACATCGTACATAATCTCATTAAACAATATTTCATGGCTGCTAATTTTACTATTTTTATAATTGCTTAAGGAAAGTTTAAGGTTTTCAAATTTGCTTCCGGGATTGATAAGCGAAATTTGCATTTTATCCTGAATCAGATTCTGTTGAATTTGAAAAAAAAATAACATTCCACATGATTGTAGAAGTATTATGGCAAGTACAGAAATAAATAAAACCTTTTTCATTTTCTACTAAATAATTATTATTTCGCAGGCAACAATACAAACTTAGCATAATTTCCGGTTTGAATATACTTGTTCGCAAATACTTGAAAATCAGAAGTTTTTAAAGCTCCCACCCATTCTTTAAAATGCAATAAATCAAGAATATCTTCGCCATTCTGGTAATTAGAACTCATGGTATTCAGCCAAAAATTATTCTCTTTAACATAAGTTTCTCTCTCCCGAATAGCTGTCTCTTTTATTTTAACCAGGTTTTTTTCATCACAACCTTTTTCTTTTACTTCGCTGATAACATCGAGAGCTGCTTTAATAAGCATATCAACATTATCAGGACTGCATGAAAAACTAATTACCTGTTCAAGGTTTTGTTCAGGAAAATGTTGCGGAATAGAATTAAAGCCAACTCCATAGACTCCACTTTTTTCTTCACGCAAAACTTCACGCAAACGAATACTTACTAGCTTATTAAGTGCGTTTACTTCATTTCTATTTTTCCTATTATACTCAAAAGGCATATTCCAACGAAGTATGACGTTGCTTTTTGGCTCCTGTCCCATCCGAACTGTCTTTTCCACAATTCCATGCGGTGGTGAATCGCCAATATCATTCCACATACTTCTTTCTTTAACGGATGGTAAACCGCCCAAATATTTCTGAACTAAATTCTTTAGAGTATCGACATTAAAATTCCCCACAAAAAAGAAAACAGAATTTGAAGAACTTTTAAATCTCTCTTTATAAATTTCAAATGCACGATCAAGATTAATTTCATTTAACCTATCAACCGTAACCGGACGAGAATGAAAATTATAAGAACTCATCGCATAAGCGATGGTATCAGAAAAAACGGACTGCGGATCAGCATTTTTATTTTTTAAAATCGACTTCCGTTTTTCAATCCATGAAGTAAAGGCAGTCTGGTCTTTACGCGGATTTACAGTATAAGAATATATTAATTGCATTAACGTTTCCAAATCCTTAGGTGAACATCTGCCGCTAAAACCTTGTTGCAATTCGCTTACATACGGTGAACATGATACAATTTTTCCACTGAGTTTTTTGTCAAGTGCATTTGCATCAAACTCACCAACACCCGATTCGTCAATAATCTCATCAGAAGATGCGGCAGAAAGAAAATCTTTGTCAGGATAAACAGACCATCCGCCCCAGGAATAAGAACTAAATACAATTTCATCGTTTTTAAAATCAGTTGGCTTAAAAAATATTTTTACACCATTCTCAAGCATTAATTCAGTAATATTAAATTCTTCGGTCCGTTTTACAAAAGTAATTTTGGAACCTGATGGAATATTTTCAAGCAATGGTTTATCAATAACTTTATCATCATAAGCCTCTAGCTTTAGTGAATTAACGGAGCTGAGTAAGCTTTTAATTATATCATCGGATGGCATCTTGGTACTTTCTTTATCCGGAGCAGTAATCAGAACTACACAATTATTGCCTTGAGTTATCCATCTATTCCCAAATGAATTTACTTCTTCAAGTGTAATTCCATCAATATATTTTTTCATTAAATTATATTCAAATTCTATCCCGGGCATAGGTTCATCTGTTAGAAAATTACTCACATATTCCCTGGCAAGACTTCTGGATTCTGTTTTTTCTCTTTCAGAAAAAGACATTTCCATTCCACGCATCATTTCATTTTTTTGTCTTTCAAGTTCACCTGCAGTAAAACCAAAGCGCCGTACACGTTCATTCTCTGTTACAAGGGTTGAAAGAGCCCGTTCAATACCGTCTTCCCGGCAAATTGCAGAACATGAATAAGAAAAAGCATTCCTCACAAGACTTCCATAACCACTGGATGAATTGAGAAAAGGAGCATCGGCTTGTCGCTCGATTTCAGTGGTACGTGCATTCATCATAGAAGAAAAAAGCTGCTGAGCAATTCCCCGGCGATAATCACCAACTGTAACTTGTTTTTCGACAGGTTGCTTATAGATAATTTCCACATCTGCATATCGTGCTTCTTTATCGGTAGCTTTTGCAATGATTACGTCCCTGTTATCAGCAACATTATAAACCTGAAGAGGTCGTGCATTGGCTTTAACAGGTATTGTTGAAAATTGTTTTTTAATTTTTGCCTCGATAATTTTTGGATCAAAATCTCCAACAGCTATTACTGCCATTAAATCAGGGCGATACCAATCCCTATAAAAATTCTTTAATGTAGTTTGTGAACTTTTCTCAATAATTTCTTTTTTACCGATAGGCAGCCTATCCGCATAGCGGGAATATTTAAATAACAATGGCCAGTATTGACGACGCATGCGCTCATTGGCGCCTTGACCAATCCTCCACTCTTCTACTACAACACCTCTCTCTTTTTCAATCTCTAATGAATCAAACGAAAGATTATGGGCCCAGTCTTCAAGTATCTGTAACCCTTTATCCATTATTGAAGGCGTATCGGTAGGCAATTGAATCATATAAACTGTTTCATCGAAACTCGTATAAGCATTTAAATGAGCACCGAATTTTGTGCCGACAGATTCCAGATAATCGATCAATTCATTCTTTTTAAAATTCACAGTACCGTTAAAGGCCATATGTTCCGTCAAATGAGCAAGTCCCTGCTGGTCGTCATTTTCAGATGTTGAGCCTGCATTCACTGCCAATCTGAGTTCAGCACGTTTTTCAGGTTTTGCATTCCGCCTTATATAATAATGAATGCCATTTGGCAATATTCCTGTTATCGTTTTGCTATCTTTTGGTAAAGGTACAGCAAGATCATCCTGAGCTAAAACTGGAATTACAAGCATTAATCCAACTAAAAGGGACAAAAAGTTTTTCATAATTATCATGTTTTTGTTTTCATTTGACGTGTGAAAGATAGAAAATGTAGATTGCACTGCAATATTCTATCGGTTTATTTTAACAAAAAATTTATATCTGCTTAAATTGATTAATAAAATCCGCATAAACCCAATCGATGCTACTAATTAACGTAATAAAACAAAACTGTAAGTAACAATAAGCAAAATCTTTTCATCACTACGTCGCGCATCGCTGCGAATCACCGCGCCCTCGTGTTAAAAATCCAACGGTTGTTAAATAAAAACGCAATGCACGCGAAGATGCACGAAGTTTCGAAGCGAAAAATTATATCATATGTAAGTTAATACTGAATAATATCTGATATAAAATTGCAAACGATGTCTATAACAATCAAAATAAAAATAATCTCAACTACAGATAAAGTGTTTGATATAAGTTATTTTAACCTTATTTTGTCGAACAATAATATTTTTTTATTTTCAATTTCCGGTTGTTTCCGGAATCAAATTTTAGAATGATCCACAAAGTAGAATTGGTAATGCTTCCTGAAGATGTGGCAGATGAAAGCAAGCAAATGTTGTTTGCTTCTCAGTTACTGAACATCGA
>JANLOW010000326.1:0-1668 GCA_031366785.1 Bacteroidota bacterium
TTTTTCACTTTCATTTTCAATTATTAAGATGGATCCTTTACCGAGTTTCATAGCCAGGTTTAGCGATTCGACTAAGCGCTGACGGGAAGTTTCGGAAACATCAATTCTATCAATAAGTAAATCAATATCATGAATTTTATAGCGATCTAATTGAAGTCCTTTTTTTAATTCGACGATTCTACCATCGTTACGAACACGTAAATAACCCTGATGCATGAGCTGCTCAAACAATTCACGATAATGACCTTTTCTGGCTTTTACCAATGGAGCGAAAAGGAGAATTTTCTTTTTGTTAAATTTTTTAATGACGAGATCAATAATCTGATCATCGCTAAGTCTGACCATTTTTTCTTTGGTGACATAAGAAATTGCTTCGGAAGCACGGGCATATAAGAGTCGGAGGAAATCATAAATTTCCGTTATGGTTCCAACGGTTGAACGGGGATTTAGGTTTGTTGTTTTTTGTTCTATAGAAATCACTGGAGATAAGCCATTAATTTTATCTACATCCGGACGTTCCATGTTTCCTAAAAACTGACGGGCATAAGCCGAAAAACTTTCGAGATAACGACGTTGACCTTCTGCATAGATTGTATCAAATGCCAAGGAAGATTTACCACTTCCGCTTAATCCGGTGATAACAATAAGTTTGTTTCGGGGAAAGGAAATATCTATATTTTTCAGATTATGGACGCGTGCGCCAAAAATTTCCAGTAATTCTTCAGACATTCTTTTCTTTACTCAAAAATAACTTGCGAAGGTACTAAAAAGAGTGGCACGGAAAAAAAGTATTGAGTTTCGTTAGTGTGTGATTTTGAATTGTTTTCCTGAGATTTTATTTTGAAGTTACTTGCGCTTTATATGTGTTTATTCGAAAAATAGAAAGACTGCTTCCTATGTTGAATGAATGTAATTTCCTACAAGCAATCGCATAGTTTGCCCCGAGCAAACACGTAGTTTGTTTTGAGCGAACACACATAGTTAGCCCCGGGGCGAAAATCAAAAATCTAAGTGCTCAGGGATGTTTAGGCTTTGTATTTTTATTATTAAATTAGTTTAAATGTATAAAGAAAAATCAGGCTGGCGCCATGCAAGAAGCCCCTTGTTTTCCCCTCTTGCAAGCCTATCCGCCAGAAGGCGGACAGCACGAATAAATACACGAATAACTTCATTCCAAAAGGCAAATCCAACCGCAAACATGTCGGATATTTTATTGAAACCGATTCCGGGTTTCCAAGATAGAAAATCAGACACTTCCTAACTATCAAGATAGTAGATTACAAGTCTTAATTTTTCCTGACATTCTAAATTCCAATAGTTATCGGCATCATATTAAATATTCTCCCCAATCTAACGTTGATGTCACGTATTCTTTATTTCTTTGCATACATGAGAATTACTTGTCTAATTACATTATTTATTCTTTTTTGTTTATCAGTTACTGCACAGGAAGGTGGTTCCGGTGTTTATTCTTTTCTTGATATACCTGCATCGGCGAGAGTTGCGGCTATGGGAGGAACATTTATTACAGTAAAAGACAATGATCCGAATGCAGCTTTGCAGGCGCCATCACTTTTAAATCCATCGATGAATAATTCTCTTACACTAAGTGGTGTTTCTTTCGTTGATGGTGTCAAATTCGGTGATGCAGGATTTGTACGCGATTTT
>JANLOW010000338.1:0-3438 GCA_031366785.1 Bacteroidota bacterium
ACCAACATATCCCGGAGGAGCTCCGACAAGTCTAGAAACAGCATGTCGTTCCTGATATTCACTCATGTCTATCCGTGTCATTGCATTTTCATCGTTGAATAAAAATTCAGCGAGTGCTTTGGCTAATTCCGTTTTACCTACACCGGTAGTGCCAAGAAAAATAAATGAACCAATTGGTTTTTTCATATCCTGAAGTCCGGCCCTGCTGCGTCGAACAGCATCACTCAAGGCGGCTATGGCTTCATCCTGTCCGATTACTCTTTTGTGTAATTCTTCTTCCAGGTGTAATAGTTTTTCTCTTTCACTTTGCAACATTCGTTTTACAGGAATGCCCGTCCATCGGGAAACCACTTCAGCAATATCTTCGGAATCGACTTCCTCTTTGATAAGAGCATTTTCAGTTTGCATTTCAGCAAGTTGTTTTTCCAATTGATGAAGTTTTTCTTCAGCTTCACGAATGCGACCATAGCGTATTTCAGCAACTTTTCCATAGTCTCCTGCACGTTCGGCTTGTTCAGCTTCTGTTTTAAAGGATTCAATCTTTTCTTTATTGGATTGTATTCCCTGAACGACTTGTTTTTCAGATTCCCATTTTGCTTTCAGATGATTGCTTTCTTCCTGTAGGTTGGCAATCTGCTCCGATAATTCTTTAACTTTTTTTGAATCTTTCTCACGCTTGATTGCTTCACGTTCGATTTCCATTTGCATGATACGGCGATTCAATTCGTCGAGTTCTTCAGGAACTGAATCAATTTCCAATCGAAGTTTAGCGGCTGCTTCATCCATAAGGTCAATTGCTTTATCAGGTAAAAATCGATCAGAGATATAACGCTGACTAAGTTCTACTGCTGCGATAATTGCTTCATCTTTAATCCGGACTTTATGATGCATTTCATATCTTTCTTTTAATCCGCGCAAAATTGAAATTGCATCTTCTGTATTTGGTTCTTCAACCATTACTTTTTGAAAACGACGTTCCAACGCTTTGTCTTTTTCTACATATTTCTGATATTCTCCCAATGTCGTTGCACCGATGGCTCTCAATTCTCCTCGGGCTAAAGCAGGTTTTAAAATATTTGCTGCATCCATTGCGCCTTCACCGCCACCTGCGCCAACAAGGGTATGGATTTCATCTATAAATAATACGATATCGCCTTCTGCGCTTATGACTTCTTTAATAACAGATTTTAACCGCTCTTCAAATTCACCTTTGTATTTAGCTCCGGCAATCAGTGAGCCCATGTCTAGAGAAAAAATTTGTTTTGATTTAAGGTTTTCCGGTACATCTCCATCGATGATGCGATGTGCCAGTCCTTCGGCAATTGCTGTTTTTCCAACACCCGGTTCTCCGATAAGAATAGGATTATTCTTAGTACGGCGGGATAATATCTGTAGTACACGCCTTATTTCATCATCTCTTCCAATCACTGGATCTAATTTTCCCTGACGTGCCAGTTCATTTAAATTGCGGGCAAATTTATTTAGCGAGTTATAAGTATCTTCTGCACTTGCACTGGTAACCTTTGCTCCTTTTCGAAGTTCGAGAATGGCAGACTTAACATCCTTTTCATTTAATCCTTCACTTCGTAAAAATTGTCCTGTCTTATCTTTAGAAGAAATTATTGATAATAATAAATGTTCCAATGAAACATATTCATCACCGAAGGTTTTTGCAAGTGTTAAAGCCTTTTGAAAAAGTTTATTTGATTCTTCCGATAAATAAATATTGCCACCTTCAACTTTAGGAAGAGTATTTATGATATTACTTATACCGTTGGAAATTTTATCCGGATTGACATTTACTTTTTTAAAGATAAAAGGAAGAAGGTTGTCGTCAACTTCAATCATTCCACTTAAAATATGTGCCGGTTCAATGGATTGATGCCCATTTGAAGTAGCAATTTGCTGAGCAGATTGAACAGCTTCCTGTGATTTAATGGTAAAACTATTTAGGTTCATAACAGTTTATTTTACGTTTCCTATTAGTCAATTAAACTGCCATGGATTATTAAAGGGCATATTGACACAGAAAGAAAAAATATAGCGACAAATTGACCATTTAATAAGCAATATTTTCTTACAAGAGGTGAAGCTTACTCTTCATTGATTAGGTTCAAAAAAAAGGCCTGCTAAAAATTAAGCAGGCCTTTTTACATATCAATTTTCAAATTAATCAATTACCAGACGTTTAGTAAAACGGTGTTTGTCAATAATCATTTCGAAAATATAAATTCCTTTTTTAAGGTCTTCAAAATTATAGGTACTTAAATAATTACCTGCAGATTGATAGGATGATTTAAGAACTTTTGCTGATTTACCTGTAATATCATAAACGGATATTTTGATATTTCCTGAACGGGCTAAGGAATATGAAATATTATATATTGATGGTCGCACAGCAAAAATATTGAAATTGGAAAACAAATCAAGCGAGTTTACACCTGTGTTGATAGCAACTATTTGTCCGGCAAAAAGATGTGGGGTACAAAAATAGTCGTATGTTCCAGCTACAGTAATAACATAAGTAAAACTTTGTACGCTTGAATTAATTGGGCTATCCCATGGGTCGGCTCCAACAGGAATGGTATTCGATGTAGTAGTATGACTGCCGCCTCCCAATGTCCAGAAAATGGTATCGCCAACATTCACCGAAAGTGAAGCAGGTGAAAATTGAAAATTAGAAACAACTACTGTATGAACAACGGCTATACTGGAAGATGAAATAAATAATAGGACTGTTAAAATAAGTGTTTGGTAGATTTTTTTCATATAGATTGCTTTTAATTGTAAAAGTTAAAAGTAAGTATAAAAACTAATTAAAAAAATGAAATGTCTCTGAAATGGAAAAAATCAAGTTTGAAGCAGGATAAAACTGTTTTAATTAGTTTTTCAATTATGGACTAATTTATTTTAAAAGCGCAAGAGACGGATTTATTGATAATTATAAAAGTTAAATTTAATGAAACAATTCAAAACTTATTTCTTGTTGCTTAAATTATTTTCTAAAAGTATCTTTTAATAACTCTTAAATTATGAGAATAATTTTTTGATTCTTCATTATAAATCCCTTGATGGTCTATACGATCGACTCGTACTTTGCCGCTGGCATGGATAATTTGATTTCCGGGAATGATCATACCGACATGAGAAATTTTACCTTCTGCATTATCGAAAAAAGCGAGGTCACCGGTTTTAGATTCTTCGATCAGATTAATTGTTGATCCTTGTTCAACCTGTTGACCGGTATCTCGAAGTAAAGAAATACCGCAAAGTTTAAATACCATTTGCGTAAATCCTGAGCAATCAATTCCGAACGGTGAACGGCCACCCCATAAGTAGGGAGAATTTAAATACATGTAAGCATTTTCCACCATGCGTGAAATATTAGGAATATCCGCCTGGATTACATTGCCTTCAAAAATAAATTCAGTACTTCCA
>JANLOW010000340.1:0-7397 GCA_031366785.1 Bacteroidota bacterium
TCCAGGTAATTTTGAATTTCTTTTATTTCATTTCCGGTTACGGGATTAGACGGATGAAATATTTCAAGAAGCCTGGCTGCACCTATGTTAAAACTTTTCTTCCAAAATATTTTTTTATCATCAGCAATAATAAATTCCGTACTGCCTCCTCCGATATCCATAATAAGTGAAGGTTTGCCTTTCAAATTCAGGCATTGCCTGACACCATAACAAATCAACTCAGCTTCCTTTGGGCCGCTGATAATTCTGACATCGATACCGGTCTTCTTTTTTACAGTTCCTATAAATTCCATTTTGTTTTCTGCACTTCGAATCGCTGAAGTCGCAAAAGCATAAACTTTTTCCGGTTTATACTTTTCTATTATAGACTTGTAATAAACCAATGTATCTATGCCGCGCCGAAAAGGAATCGGTGCAATTCTATTATGATGAATTGCTCCTTCGCCTAACTTAACAGACTTCTTAGATTTGAAAATCTGAGTTATTTTTTTTCCTTTTACATCAGAAATCAGCAGATGAAAAGTATTTGTTCCGAGATCAAGTATTGCTATTCGCACGTCTTTTTATTGTATGCTGAAGATTGAAAATTGATGGTAAACAATATGCAATCGTGAATAGATTAATTATGATACCTCAGCCATTTCCATAACTCACGGTAGGAAATTTTTTTGCCGTACATGAGAATCCCTGTTCGGTATATTTTTGCAGCTATCCATGTAGTGAAAATAAATCCACCGATTAGCAGGCACATTGAAAGAACTATTTGAGGCCATGGAACGCCGAATGGAATTCTAACCATCATAACAATCGGAGAGGTGAAAGGGATAATGGAAAACCAGAAAGCAACATTTCCTTGCGGATTATTAATTACACTGATAGCGGCAATATAGGCTATAATCAATGGTATAGTAACAGGCAACATAAATTGCTGCGTATCTGTTTCCGAGTCAACCGCTGCACCGATAGCAGCAAAAAGTGCGCTGTATAATAAATAACCTCCGAGAAAATAAAAAATAAACATACCAATAAGCAATGGAAAATTTATTGTCCCCATAATCTCTGTGAGTTTAGCACCCTTATCCATAGAGCCACCAAATTCTATGCTTTGATTCATTGCCGGATTATTCATTCCACCTCGACTTTTCATAATGCTTTCAATTTTTTCTTTATCGGATTTATCTTTAAAAGCAAAAGATGAAATACCGGAATAAACTATTATAGTTAAAACTACCCACAATAAAAACTGAGTAAGTCCAACCAACGCAACGCCGATAATCTTACCCATCATCAACTGAAATGGTTTTATTGAAGAAATAATTACCTCAACAATGCGGCTTGTTTTTTCTTCCAGGACACCACGCATAACCATGGCTCCATATATGAAAATGAAAAGATAAATCATCAATCCTCCCGCAAAGCCAAGACCTGTTGTTAGAGGAGTACTGGTTTCTTTATCTTCAAGATCACGAGTACGAATTTCAACATCTGTTTTAATACTATTCAATTTTTTTTCATCAATGCCTGCTTCTATATATTTATTCGCATTTATTTCCTTCTCAATGGTGAATTTGATTTTAGAAATCACTTCGAATCCAGGTTGCGAACTGGAATAAATAGTAACTGCTTTTTCAAGTGCGCTTAAATTGGGCGTTGAAGGAATATATAAAATACCAAAGTATCCTTTTGATACACTTTCTCTTTTTACGGAATCTACATTAGTTGATGGATATACAAACAATATCCTGTCGCTGTTTTTAAATTTATCCTGGAAAATATGGGTTTCGTCAACGACGGCAATCGTTTTTATTTCTGTATCTACCTTATCCAGTAACAATGCAGATGTAAATATTCCTCCCATCAGCAATGGGCCGAGAATAGTCATTATCAAAAATGTTTTTTTTCTGACTCGTGTAAGATATTCACGTTGTATTACCAGGAGTATTTTATTCATAGTTAAGCCATATGCATTTTTGCTTTATTTACCTGCTGTATAAAGATATCATTCATATCCGGAATCACTTCTTTTAATCCTTCAACCTCAACATGAGGTAGTAAAAAAGAAAGCAGATCATTAGTTGTATGTCCATTGAGCATTCGAACCTGAGCAATATTCATTTCCTGATCCTCCTTAAGATTCAACAGTTCGAAACCGGACCAAAGAGCATTCGTAAAAGCAATCCTGTTACCATGATAACATATTTCGTAGGTATTGCTTCGGAATTGTTTACGAATTTCTTTTACTGATCCGTTTAAAATAACACGGGCATTATTAATCAATGCTATATGACTACAAAGTTCTTCAACGCTTTCCATACGATGAGTTGAAAGCACTATAGTCGCTCCTTTATTTCTGAGTTCAATAAGTTCATTTTTTACAAGCTCTGCATTTATTGGATCAAAACCTGTAAACGGTTCATCGAGAATAAGAAATTCCGGTTCATGCATTACTGTAGTAACGAACTGAACCTTTTGCGCCATGCCTTTCGAAAGTTCTTCTACTTTTTTCTTCCACCATGCCTGAATCTCAAATTTTTCAAACCAATACTTCAATTTTTTCATTGCATCGGCACGCGATAACCCTTTTAATCTGGCGAGGTAAAGTGCTTGTTCACCCACTTCCATTTTTTTATAAAGTCCGCGTTCTTCGGGAAGGTATCCCATTTTCATAGCATGTTCGGAAGAAAGCGGTTCCCCTTTAAAAAATAATTCGCCTTTATCAGGAGCTGTAATTTGAGTGATGATACGAATAAGCGAAGTTTTACCGGCGCCGTTTGGACCTAGCAAACCAAAGACACTTTGCCCTTCAACATTCAATGTTATATTGTCGAGTGCACGATGAGCTGCATAATTTTTAGTGACTTCTTTAATTTCCAGTATATTCATTTGTAATCCGTAAAAGCGTAAATGTAAAAAACGGGAATGGATTTGTTGACAATTTCATAAAAAAAGAAATAAGGCTAAAACGACTTATTTTATTCTATGAATTTTTCAGGAAAGAAAAAACAACAACTTTAAAAACTTTGGATTGCATAGCTTTATTGCAAAAACTCTTTCATTCTTTCGTAGAAACTTTTATCACCTTTTCCCGGATTAGGCTTGAAGTTTGGCGAGTGATGCAATTGCTCGAGAATTTTCTTTTCTTCACTGGAAACATGTTGTGGTGTCCACACATTAATATTTACTAGTATATCACCCCGCCCATAGTTATTAAGTGAAGGAAGTCCTTTTCCTTTTAATCGCAATACTTTTCCACCTTGTGTGCCCGGATCAATTTTTATTTTTGCTTTACCATCCAATGTGGGAATATCCATTGAAGAACCGAGGACAGCATCAATGAAGTTTACATATAGATCAAAAAGTAAATTATTTCCATCACGTTGCAAAAAAGGATGTTTTTCTTCTTCGATTACAATTAAAAGATCGCCGGGAATTCCACCGCGTTCGGCAGAATTACCTTTGCCGCTCATGGTAAGCTGCATCCCTTCTCCTACACCGGCCGGTATTTTTATACTGATAGTTTCTTCCCCCCGCTGAACACCGCTGCTATGACATGTTTTACATTTATCAGCTATTATCTGTCCTTCTCCGCTACATGTTGGGCAAATAGCCGTTGTTCGCATTTGTCCGATGAATGTACTGGTGACCTTATGTACCTGACCGGAACCATGACATGTATTACACTGATGAAAAGAACCGCCATCCTGAGCTCCGGTTCCTTTGCAGCTTGAACAAGGAATAAATTTATTTACTGTTATTTTTTTCTCAACGCCGTTAGCGATTTCTTCAAGCGTTAATTTTATTTTGATACGAAGATTTGAACCTCTGTTAACCCGACGGCCACCGCGTGTATTGCTGCCGAAAAAACTTTCGAAAGGACTACCCTCACCAAAAATATCACCGAAATGAGAGAAGATATCTTCCATATTCATTTCATGTCCGGCTCCATTCATTCCTTTATGTCCAAACTGATCGTACCGTTTTCTTTTTTCAGAATCGCTTAATACTTCATATGCTTCGGCGGCTTCTTTAAATTTTTCCTCAGATTCTTTATTGCCCGGGTTTTTATCAGGATGAAATTTAAGTGCCATCTGACGATACGCCTTTTTAATTTCAGCCTCTGATGCATTTTTATTTACACCTAAAATTTCGTAAAAATCTCTCTTAGTCATTTTCGCTTTACACTACCTGTTTTAAAACTTAATATTGAAATTTAAAAAACTTCAATATCCTTTTTGTTTCAATTAGAATTAATTTCCAACGATAACTTTAGCATGACGAATTACTTTGTCATTAAGAAAATATCCTTTTTCTGTTTCTTCAATTACTTTACCTTTCAGTTCATCAGAGGGAGCCGGGACATTGGCAATTGCATCATGAATTTCAGGGTCAAAAAGTTTTCCAACGGCATCCATTTCTTTTAATCCTTTTGAACTGGTAATATTTTTAATTTTAGTATAAATAAGTTTTACTCCTTCTTTTGCCGATTTGCTATCTTTTGTATCTTCTAATGATTTTAAAGCTCTTTCAAGGTCATCGATAATTGGAAGAAAAGAAAGAAAAATATCCGCCCCTGCCATTTTTGATTGTTCGATTCTGTCTTTGGAAATCCTGCGCTTATAATTTTCAAACTCTGAATAAAGCCGCAAGTATTTATCATTAGCAATTGTTAATTCAGCTTCCAATTTAGAAATGCTGTCCGTTATTTCAACGGCTGAATCTGGCAATGTTTCAGATCCACTTTTTAATACATCATCCTCAACTTTGTTGACGGTTTCTTTGCTGTTTTCTATTTCTGAATTCCAATCTTCCTTTTGTTTCATCGTGAATTTTATTAATTTAATTGAAAATAACTACTTTTTTGCTTGTCTCAAGGATATTGCCATCAGGGTATTTAGGTCAATCTGACAGGTAAATAAAAGAAAAACAGAAGAATCAACGACTCTTCTGTTTTTTAGCAAAAATAATAAAGTATTATTTACTCTTCAAGTTATTTAGGGCATCTTCTAAAGCGGATCCTCTAAGATCTTTAGCTACAATAATACCTTTTTCATTGATTAGCCAATTGGTAGGAATTCCCTGAACGCCATAAGATTTTGCAGCTTCTGAATACCAGAATTTCAAATCACTTACGTGATTTGTCCATGATAAGCCGTCCTGTTTTATAGCATTTATCCATGCTTCCTTAGTTTTATCCAAAGAAACACTGTAAATAGTAAAGCCTTTTGCATTTGGGAACTTGGCTGCTTTATACTTATTGTATGCAGCAACCACTGTTGGATTTTCGTGCCTGCACGGGCCGCACCAGGAAGCCCAAAAATCCACTAATACTACCTGGCCACGAAGTGAAGAAAGAGCCACCTTTTTTCCTTGTGGGTTTGGAAGGTTTATTTCAGGAGCTAAATTGCCAATATCCAATCCTTCTGCCGGAGTGTTTTTAACCTGAGCATTCATACTATAGCAGCTTAATAAAGCCACAAACAGAATTATTATTTTTTTCATATTATTTTTATTGATGTTTGGCCGTTTTGTCAAATATCCTGCCATTAAGGGCAAAGGTATGAAATGATTTGGAAAAATGTTAATCGATAAAGTGTATTTAATAACGGTTAATAGAACTAAAAATAAACAAAGGGAATGAATAAGATTATTTAATAAAAACTTTTTTTAAAATGGTTGATTATATAGAACATTTAGAATTTACAAAGAGAATAAAATCACCAAACGTAAATTGAAGTACCAAAGAAAAAAATTTATCCTTAAATGTTAGTTAATACTAAAATAAATTCTGAACATTCAAGTTAAATTGCATAACCACACTCAAAATGGAAAAACTTTCGGTCTTTGATCGTTTTAATAATTGGCTTAAACGATCTGTTACTATTAAATTAATATCGATTGGTTTTTTAATCTTAATTCTTCTAATCCCAACGACAATGATGCAGTCTCTCATTTATGAGAGACAAACACTCCATGACCTAGCAATAGAAGATATCAGTTCTAAATGGGGCGGTAAACAAACAATTGGAGGGCCGGTATTAACAGTTCCATTTACTGCATCCTTGAAAGATGATAAAGACAATATAGAATATGTTACCCGTTATGCACATTTCTTACCTGAAGTATTAAACATCGATGGAAAAGTATTTCCGGAAAAAAGATACAGAGGAATGTATGTAGTTGTACTTTACAAGACGAACATACACCTAGCAGGAAAATTTACCTTTCCCGATATTCAAGAAGTCGGCCTAAACGCCAGCTCTTGTCAATTCGACAAAGCTTTTATATCGATCGGCATAACAGATCTGAGAGGAATTAATGACGACGTAAAATGCCTCGTAAATGAAAAATCATTCGTCTTTGGACCGGGAGTTCCGACACACGATATATTAGAATCGGGAATAAGTTTTAAATATCCGCTCGACTCAACAAAAGAAATGAATTTTTCTTTTGATTTAAATTTAAACGGAAGTTCAAACCTCTCTTTTCTTCCATTCGGAAAAGAAACAAAAGTTAACCTCACCTCTACCTGGAATAGTCCGAGTTTTGAAGGTTCCTTTTTACCTGATACCCGAAACATAAACGACAGTGGCTTTACAGCAAGCTGGAAAGTTCTTCAGTTAAACAGAAATTATCCTCAACAAGGAACTGGTGCTTTCATTCAAAATAAAGAAAATGAAAATGCGGCGAGTTTTGGAGTAAAACTAATATTACCTATTGATGAATATCAAAAAACAATGCGCTCAGTAAAATATTGTTTTATGTTTATCATTATTACTTTTCTTACTTTCTTTTTTGTGGAAGTTCTGAATAAGAAAAGAATTCATCCCATTCAATATTTGCTTGTAGGCTCGGCTATTTGTTTGTTTTACGTTATGCTATTATCCATTTCCGAGCATCTTTATTTTGGATGGGCCTATTTAATTTCATGCATAAGTATTGTTTCACTGATAACTTTTTATGCTAAGTATGTTTTTGAAAAAATATCCTTAACCGCTATTTTTTCAATCCTTCTTATTCTTTTATACGGATTCTTTTACTCTTTATTACAATTGGAAGACTATGCACTGTTACTTGGAAGTTTAGGCCTATTCTTGATTTTAGGCGTTATTATGTATTTGACAAGAAAAGTAAACTGGTATGGGCAGGAAGAAGAATAAATAAAATTTCAATATTAAAAAGATGATAAATATTTTTAAACAATGGCATAGCATCCTCTTTGATTCAGGCGATTAAAAATTCTAAAAAAAATTCTAATTAGTATAGGTTGGGAAAACCTTTGAGAATTATTTTTTAAAATACTTCTCATCAAAATTAACAAAAAGTAATCGGCTGGTAGCTCTTGTTACGGCAGTATAAAGCCAACGAAGGTATTCCGTATTATACATGGCTTCATTCAT
>JANLOW010000379.1:0-4614 GCA_031366785.1 Bacteroidota bacterium
GGGTTTGAAATATCCAGAATTATAACGCCTCTACCTAACCTGGAAATATTATGTCCGTTTACAAATAAATAATTTCCGGCATTGGAAAGTGAATGTGCACTTATCAATTCACCGGCAATACTATCTGTTCCTTTATAAAATTTATTGGGTGCGCTGTCAGGTAAAAAACGAAGATCAATAATCTGCAAACCGTTTTTAATACCGCTGGCATCGGGGCCTTCGCTAACAGCGTAAGCAAAATCTCCATGAACTTTTACTTCATGCCAGAGATTTGTATTTCCGGGTAATTGAAAAAGTTGGATTGGATTTGAAGGTATAGAAACGTCAGCTATAACTATTCCATTTTCAGCTCCTATTAATGCATATTCTTTTCCGGCAGAATTATTATAATGCCAACAACCGGATAATCTTTGTCCGGGAAATTGGAGTGTGCCAAGTAACGCTAGATTTTTAGGTGATTGAGCAAATATTATTTGAAAGGTGAAAAAATAAAATAAAGAAAAAATTATTTTTTTCATTATTAATTGATTACTAATTTACCATGAGACAATACTGATGTCTTAGACTTAATGAAATAAAGATAAATACCGGGAGGAAGATTTCCTTTTTGAATCCGAATTGATTTTCCCTGAATCATTTGAGGAGAGGTAACTAAGTTTCCAATCATATCGTATATCTCGAGAAAATTACCGGATTTAAAATCGGAATTAAACAGAGTTAATTGAGTTTCTGTGTGAAACGGATTAGGGTAAACTAATGAAGTTGTAGTTTCATTCAATTCATTAATTCCAACAACAAGATTGTATTTATTTACAGTTATATTCTTCTGATTATTCCCGACTCCTTCTGTATTTCCGCAAACCCATAAATAGTTGCCACGAAAGGTCATTGCATTGGGTGAATCATCTGTTGCATTTGGACCATCATAATTAGAAATAAAAATCTGAACTCCCGCCGGATCGTATCCAATGGTAACCCAATTTTTATTTACTCGACCTGCGCTGGTATCATTTTCAGAACTTCCTGTAATATAAATATCACCGCTAGGGGTAATAATTAAATCGGAAGGTAGGTCATCTCCATTTATCGGACTATCGTAATGTGTATCGAAGAGAATGGTATCTAGTTGACTGGTTAATTTTACAAGGCGAAAATCATAATTATTTAATAGCGGATCAAAATCGAAATCTGATTTATAAAGAACGTAAACATTATTACTAATATCCACACCAATTTTTACAGCCTCGTCTTTATCATCACCAATAATAAAATAAGCGGTAATATAGAGTCCTGCAGAATCATATTTTATAAGGATTGCATCCTGAGCTGAATTTCCGGAACCTTGCTGAGCAAAGCCACATACATAGATATTATTAAATTCATCAACAACTATATCATTAACTTTATCATCATTAGTATACTGAGAAGCCCATATTACAGGAGCATTCCAGATAAATGAACCGTTTGAAGGATTGTATTTTAAAATAATAAAATCATCGTCATGAATATTTTCTGATCTTCCGGCGACGATTACATTACCATCATTATCGAGAATAATTTTAGTAGGTTCGTCTCTCATATTAGCAGATCCATTGTAACGGGTAGTCCATAAAACATTTCCATCTGTATCAAACTTCATGGTTACAATGTCATTATTATCCGATGTATCTACTGGATTTTGGTCACTTCTTCCTGTTAAATAAATATTACCTATAGCATCAACAACAATAGATTGAGCCTTATCGCTTTGTTTGATAAAGTCATAGGTTCGGGTCCAGATTGTATCACATGTCGAAGGGCTCCATTTAACAAGTAGCATATTACTTTTCTCACCCGCAACTTTAGTATAACCTGCGGCATAAATATTACCGTTTGGTCCTATTCCAATTGCATTAAATTCATCGTCGTCACCTTTAATTCCTTTGTATTGATATGTACATACTACTGATCCGTTCTGGTCTATTTTTCCGAGGCTGGCATTTAAGTTATTGTTTGCTTCAAAAGTGTAACCTACTACATACGAATTATTATTAGCATCAACGGTAATAGCTTTTACACTTTCATTGAAATCACCTTCACCATTATAATTTTTTACCCAAACTTGATTTCCGGTAGCTATATCATATTTAATAACTGTTGCATCTCTTTGAGTAATATTGTTTACAGCACCACCGGCAACATAAATATTTGCTCCATCGCTGATAACAGAATAACCAAAATCATCACTCGACAAACGGCTTCCTGCAAAATAAACAGGTCCCGACCATTGAATATTTCCTGATGAATTATACATCACTGTCATAATATCATAATCAGATTGAACCGGTGAAATATTCTGATCCGATTTACCGGTAACAAAAACATTTCCGCTTCCATCTACGACAATGGAATTGGGATAGTCATTTTGGGGAACAACATTACCTGTTCTGATAGCCCACAATGGAATTCCGGCTGAACTATATTTTACCGTTTGAAAATCATAATTAATAGTAGGCCCAAGGTCAACATCGTTTACACCCGTAACTAAAACATTGTCATTTTCATCAATAGCTAAAGCTGAAGGTAAGTCATCCTGATTGGATGGAGCATTGTAATTTTTAGTCCAGATAAAACTTCCGGCACTATCATATTTAATTGTACGGTAATCAAAATTATTTCCATTATCACTTTCACCTGTAATTAAAATATTACCTGCATGATCAACAGCTATAGCAACAGCGCGGTCATTGCCACCGGCATCATAGGTTCTTAACCAGGATTGAGTACCAGGATCTCCATTGTATTTAATCGTAACAAAATCATCATTACTTCCATTGAAAGAACGACCGGTAACATATATATTAGAGACGGAGTCTAATGCTAAAGCTGTCAGATCATCTTTACCTTTCAATGCAGAAGGATTAGAATATTGCTGTGACCAGAGAAGAGCTCCATTTGGATCATATTTAAGAGTGATAAAATCTTTACTCCCGGAGGTAGTATCTGGTTTAACAACACCACCGATAATACAATTTCCGTTTTTATCAATTTTTAAATCAACAGGAATATCATCTAAGGATGCAGGAGAATCCCACAAGGTATCCCATAAAACAGTTCCGCTTGGATCATACTTTATGATTCGAATATCCTTTTGACGAATATCTTCATCGGAATAACCGGCAACATAAACGTTTCCTGAAGCATCTGTTCCTGCAGAAATGGCTTCATCATCACCATTACCTTTTCCGTTTTTGGTTCTCCACCAGAGCGTATCGCCGTTTGAATTAAACTTAACAGTCAGGAAATCCTTGTAATTAGCTGACTTCACTGTGTAACCAATTCCAATAAAATTACCGGAACCATCAGGAATAATCTTATTAAACCGATCCGAATTATCACCGGTACCTTGAAAAATAGCGCTCCATATAGGAGGAGTGTTTTGAGCATGTGATATGCCGGGAATAAGTAATATAATAAATAGTACTATGGAAAAATGGAATTTTTTCATGGTAGAAATAAGGTATTTTAATTTTGGTGTGGAATAGACAAATGTAAACAGTAAATTTAGAGGAATAAACATTATTAGGTAAAAGAACTCCACAATTCTATGAACTGCATGAATAGTTGGTTAAATGAATAATTTATGAATTTGTTAAAGCATATAAGAAAACCACTATTTTTTTTTCTCCTGTTGTGGAGAGCAGGTTTTAGAAAAAAGTTACGTTTTTTATATTTTAATCTTCCAACATATTTTTGTTGAAAACAACACGGTATAAAAAGAATCTTTTTGAAGTGATCTGGTGTTAAAGGATGCACTATGAAAATAATAAATCGCAACGAAGTTGATGCTCTTATCCGATTATTGGATGATACGGATTCAGAAATCTACAATCAGATTCAAGATAGATTGGTCCATTATGGTAAAGAAGTTATTCCAATACTTGAAACAGCTTGGAGTAGTTCTATGGATGCTATAATGCAAGAAAGAATTGAAAGTATTATTCATAAAATCCAACTGGATGATTTAAGGCATGAGATGCATGTATGGGCTCATTCAGGATCGCATGATTTGATTAAAGGAGCTTTGCTTGTTGCTCGTTACCAATACCCTGAGCTAATGTATGAAAACATTCAAAAAATGCTCGACAAACTCCGCAAAGATGCCTGGCTTGAAATGAATGATGGATTAACTGCGATGGAGCAAGTAAAAGTATTGAATAAAATCTTTTTTGATATTCACGGATTTTCCGGAAATACACAAAATTACCATGCTCCTCAAAATTCTTTTTTAAATATTGCCCTGGAAACCAAAAGAGGAAATCCATTGATGCTTTCTATTCTCTATTTGGAAATAGCACGATCGGCAGGAATCCCGATTTATGGAGTAAACCTGCCAGAGCATTTTATCTTGTGTTATAAAGATGAATTGGAAGATCCGGCTTCTATTGATGATCATTCTAATATTCTCTTCTATCTGAATCCATTCAGTAAAGGAGATATTTTCAATAAAAAAGAAATAGACACCTTCCTGCAACAATTAAAAATTGAAAAGGATAAAAGCTTTTATGAACCTTGTTCAAACAGAGATATGATTCAAAGACTAATACGGAATCTTATGAATTCTTATCACAAACT
>JANLOW010000413.1:0-15097 GCA_031366785.1 Bacteroidota bacterium
ACCGCCAATTATTTTAATTTCATTTTTTTCTTCCATTTCTTTCAAGATGGAACTTTGTTCTTTAATTTTTTTCACAGTCAGGAAAACATTGTTTACGGTTACATTATATAAATAAGAAATATTGGTTCCAGTTCTGTTTAAAAAAGTTTTAGTTTCTGTTTCTATGGCAGGTTTAATCTTACTTAGCAGGGATGTAATATTTCCAAGTACGATATTGTTGCAGGCGGCTTCTATTGCTCCGCATTTTGTATGTCCGATTACAACAATAAGTTTTGAACCTGCTATCTTACAGGCTAATTCCATGCTACCCAGTATATCATCATTTAAAATATTTCCTGCAATGCGAATACTTAAAATATCTCCCAAGCCCTGGTCGAAAATTAATTCAGCAGAAGTTCTGGAGTCAATACAACTTAAGATAGCTGCAAAAGGAAATTGTCCTGATGAAGTTTCATTAACTTGTTGTAATAAATTTCGATGAGCTTTAATATTATTTACAAATCTTACATTTCCTTCTTTTAATATATTTAATGCGTGTTCAGGTGTTAGATCGTCCTGGGTTTCTTTTGTATGTGATCTCATTTATGTCATTATTAATTATAAATATAAATAATAGTTACGGAAAATATTATATATTAAAAAGATTTTAAATAGAAAATTTCATCTTAAGTATATTCCCATCCCAAAGATCTTCAAAAAGAGGATCGCCTTTTAAAGAATTCCAAACAGGATCGATTTTGTAAATTGGAAATGGATCACCGAGCTGGTAATTTCCCGGATATTTCTGGAGAAACTTTATTTCATTGATAGCTTCGTCTTTCATAGTAAACCAAGCGTAAATCCTTGCAAGCATATAGTGTGATAACAGACCGTCTAGCTGGTCCTTTTCCATAGGCATGAGTTCACCAATTTTTTTCCCTTCCGCAATCGCTTTTTCTTTCATCCCCAGTCCGGCATAAATTAAACTGATGGCAGCCGGAATGCGCCATTTATCCCAGGTAATTTTTTCGCGTAAGCTCTCTATGTCGTTGCGGGCTTTCTCAAAATAAATTTTTGCCTGTGTTTCATTATGCATGTAATGATATTGAAGGCCGATTAAGTAAGCATATGAAATCAATGCCGAATTTGATGATTGATAAACCGAATCTTTATGTGGCATTAACAAATCAATCACTTCTTTATATTTTCCGACCATACTTTTTATATGAACACAATTCCAAATGGAGGGTCCAGGATTTGGTTGGCTCATCGAAAGATCAATGAATTTTTCAGCATCATTCATATTACTATTTAACAATGCAAGAGCACTTTTATACCTGAAATATTCTGCTTCATTGGATGCGAATTCTCCAAGTTTCTTTAAGTTCTCAATTTGATCGGCATATACTTTGAAATTCATAATGCTGACATTAAAATCGGCTCTGTCCCAACTTATGCTATTATTTTTAGGACTCAGCAGACATGCTTTTTCACTTTCATCGATTGCTTCTTTCCATTTCCCTTGTCTTCTGTGAACCCTTGCCAGATAGGTTAACAACTCAGAATTATTCGGAATATCTTTTTTTGCAGTTTCAAATTCCTCAATAGCCTTATCGTAGTTGAGTTCCATGTGGTAATAATAAACACCTTTTGCAAAATGTACTTCGGGAAGATTCGGTTCAAGTCTTACAGTATTGTCAAAAGCCTCTTTGGCGAGCTTCATGCGGCGATTACTTAAATCAATGCATTGAAAAAACATGTCGGTATGCATACCAACCAGCGAACACCAGGCAAGTGTGAAATCAGGATCCAAACTGACTACTTTTTCCATCAGGTGTATAGGAGGGAACAATATATTTGTATCATATACGAGATTGTAGTTTTCATACAATGATTTTGCCTGAAGGTAGATATTGTAAGCTTCTATATTTTTTGTTGGAATTTTTTCAATACTATTTTTTTCTTTGTCACTAAGTTTTGCTTCCAGTTGATTTGCTATTTTTTCAGCGACTTCACTTTGTATACCAAAAACATCTTCCAATTTACGATCGTATTTTTCAGCCCAGAGGTGTTCATCATTTTCAGCATTTATTAACTGAACATTTATTCGAACACGGTCTTTTGATTTCTGAACACTTCCTTCCAGGATCGTATTCACTCCGAGTTCATTGGCAATTTCCTTTAAATTCTTCTTCGTGTTTTTATATTGCAATACGGATGTATGAGAAATAACTTTCAGATCACCAATCTTAGCCAGATTCGTAAGTATCTCATCACACATTCCATCGGCAAAATATTCATCGTCTTTGTCACTGCTGAGATTGATGAAAGGAAGTACAGCAATGGATTTACCTATTACCGGTGTTCCTGTTTTGGAAAAAAACTTAAAATAAGTAACACCGGCAAGAACCAGGACTAAAACAATAGCACTTATAGTAAACACAGTTTTTTTAGATGAAATCTTTTTTAAGGGTACTGCCTTTTTATTCAGTTTTAATCTTTCTTTTTCCGGTATAATAATACCAGGATTGCTGATGGCAAAAATTTCGACGGAGGATGCCACATTCTTCAAATCGTACATTCCGAGAAAGACTGATTCTATGTTTTTATGATTCTTTATTTCAGCATAAATTTTTCCTGAAACATAAATACCGCCTGGTTCTGCCAGAGAAACAATTCGCGAAGCAACATTTACTCCATCTCCAAACACATCGTCATTTTCAAAAACCACTTCACCCAGGTGAATGCCAATGCGCAACAAGAAATCATTGGAAACCGAACAGGCTTCCTGAATTTTAATAGCTGCATTTACAGCATCGGAGACAGTATTGAAGCTGGCCATTACACCATCACCCAATTCTTTTATCCATCTACCAGTGTATTGTTCAATAATTGGTTTTTGTAATTCCCTGTTTTTTTTGAGTAGCTCAATTGCTTTTGCTTCATCATTACCCATTAATGTAGTAAAGCCGACAATATCGGTAAACATGATAGCTGCAAGCTGACGGGATTGGGACATTTATTTATTTTATCGAAAGTAGTTATGAAAATTGTAATTAGTTAATAGAAGTCTTCTCAAAAATAGTCATGAAGTAACAAACTCACAAGTTCCTTTCTGGATGACAATTGATAGGTCTATATAAGGGAAGAAACTCACAGGATTATTTCATATTTTCTTCACATCAAATTATAATCCAAAAATGAATGCAGTATTTTGTACATTCAGAAAGAATCTTGTGAGTTTCTTCTCCAAACTTACAACTAAATCGTCATCCAGAAGTGAACTTGTGAAATCAATGTATTATTTTTGTGATAACTTCTTGTTATTAGTTTTTTAGATTTTAGTTTCAAGTATTTTGATTTTAGTTTAAGGCAAATAAAATATTAGTAATTATTATTTATAAAATTTTTATTGTTTTAGAACTATTAACAAATAACCAAAAACAACTTTCCGGTTCAGGATTTAGAATCTCCCTGAATCATTTTCTTAAACCTCGGATTATTCCGCAGCGATTTCCAATAAGGATGCATTTTATAAAGTGGTATGGTTGAAGTGACTGCAAATCCACGAGGAAGTTTTAATAAATTTTCAAGAATGTCAATGGCAGCATCCTGATTTCCCAAATAAGTATGCACTATAGCAAGCCCTTCTAAAGGAACCACACCTATTAAAGCATCTTTTGATTGTGGCATTAACTGGCAGGCACGGTTTGCATACTCCAGTGCTTTTTCCTTTTCGCCTAATGCAGCATAATCGATTCCAAGATTCATATAAATCCGGAAATCATCCGGGGTTTTTTTCATGAGGGAAAGCATGATATCCCTTTCTTTGCTAAAATATTTTTTTGCTGAATCTTCTTTATTTTCTGCCTTGTAAGCAACTGCTAACACTTGTGCATAGGAAAAGATTCTGGATTGAGAGGCTTCCAGGCTATCCGGATATTTACTAAATTCTATATAAGGGGCTGCATAATTTCCCTCCATCAAATCAATGTATAAATATGCTTGTTTCAGTTTACTCTCGGCTACAAAAATCTTTGCATCATCTAAAATAGCACGGGCCGATTTTAAATCATTCTTAAAATCGGTAATGATTCTGGCTTTTGCTGAATACCATCCTGCATTGTCGGGAGCCATGGTTATGGCCTTTCCTAATGCCAAAAGACCTTCATCTGCTTTTCCATTAAAAATAAAAGTCTCAGAAAGGTCGCCTAAAATGTACTCATCATTAGGGTTTAGATCAACCGCTTTTTGAAAATTTAAAATAGCTTCATTTAATTTTCCAAGCCGTCGGTACACATATCCTTTTGCAATTAAAACATCGCTATTGTTGGGATTATTTTTTTCCGCTATGTCGAATTCGGCGATGGCCCCACTATAATCCCTTTCTCCATGATATTTATAGTAACCATTTGCTAAATGAACTGCAGGCTTGTCAATATTAAGCGCCAACAGAGAGTCCAACAGGCTTTTTCCTTTAATTTTATAAATATCATTATTGGTTTCAACTCCATTCCAATAAATATCCAGATAACTATTAATTAACTCGTAGTAAGCTTCTACAAACTTTGGATCGAGACGAATAGCAGCACGGAGCATTCGATCCATATTGGCTATTCTATCCTTTTCTTCTTCAGTATTTGTAACTTTAATAGTATAATAATTTTTCCCTCGCAAATATAAATCGTAGGCTTGCAGATTTTCAGTTGGTTTTTGTTCGACCAATGATTTTTCTTTTTCAGAAAGAGTAGCATGCATTTCTTGAGCAATTTTTTTTGCTATTTCTGATTGAATAAAGAAAACATCTTTGTTTTCACGATCATACGATTCTGCCCAAAGATGCTCATCAGTTTTTGCATTAATTAATTGAACATTGATACGAATACGGTCGTTTGATTTTTGAACACTTCCTTCCAGAATGTTGTTAACACCAAGTTCATTGGCAATTTCGCGTAAATTCTTTTTTGTATTTTTATATTGTAATACTGATGTGCGGGAGATAACTTTTAAATCTCCAATCTTAGAAAGATTCGTTAAAATTTCATCACACATGCCATCGGCAAAATATTCATCGTTTTTATCGCTGCTGAGATTGATGAATGGGAGTACAGCAATAGATTTGGCTTCATCAGTTTTTCCTGTTTTGGAATAGAACTTAAAATAGTAAATTCCGGAAAGAACCAAAACAATAACAATTGCCGCAATTGGAAATAATATTTTTTTGAAAGTATTTTTTTCTAAAGAAATCTCCTTTTTCTTCAATTTCAATTTTTCTTTTATGGGAATAGCAATACCCGGATTACTGATAGCAAATATTTCTACTGATGAAGCCACGTTTTTTAAATCATACATTCCAAGGAAAACGGATTCAATGCTTTTTTGATTTTTAATTTCAGCATAAATTTTTCCTGAGACAAAAATTCCACCGGGTTCAGCCAAGGAAACAATGCGCGAAGCAATGTTTACCCCATCTCCAAAAACATCATCATTTTCAAAAATCACTTCACCTAAGTGAATGCCGATACGCAATAAAAATTCATGAGAAATGGAACAAGCTTCCTGAATTTTAATGGCTGCATTTACGGCGTCAGAAACCGTACTGAAACTAGCCATAACACCATCGCCCAATTCTTTTATCCAGTGTCCATTGAATTGCTCAATAATTGGTTTTTGTAACTCCCTATTTTTTTTGAGTATTTCAATAGCTTTTACATCATCATTACCCATTAATGTTGTAAACCCTACGATATCGGTAAACATGATGGCTGCAAGCTGGCGGGATTGGGTCATACCTTAGTTTGTTGTTTTTAGTTTATTGTTTATAGTTCAAAAATTCGTTATTCAAATGTTCAATTGTTCTGGAACCAATAACTATTAAGCTTATCATTAGACACCATTGCTTATCATTTTCTTAAACCTCGGATTATTTTGAAGAGATTTCCAAAAAGGATGCATTTTATAAAGAGGAATTGTGGCTGTGAATACAAAGCCACGCGGCATCTTTAATAATTTTTCAAGAATATCAATGGCAGCATCCTGCTCTCCCAAATAAGTATAAACAAGAGCAAGACTTTCGAGCGGAACAACACCGATCATTGCATCTTTAGAAAGCGGCATGAGTTGGCAGGCGCGGTTCGCATGCTCCAATGCTTTTTCCTTTTCTCCTAAGCCAGCATAATCGATACCTAAATTGCGATGAATCCTGAAGTCGTCTGGTGTTTTTTTCAATATCGAAAGCATCAATTCCTTATTTTTGTTAAAATATTTTTTCGATGAATCAACTTTGTTTTCTGCTTTGTAATATACTGCCAATGCTTGTGAATAGGAAAAGATATTTGATTGATTGGCCAACAAGCTATCAGCAAGTGGTGTATATGCTTTAATAAATTCATTGCTGTTTCCCTTACAAAAGTCTAAGTAGGCATAAGTTCCTTGCAGTTTGGAAGTATTTACAAGATCGCTGGCATTATCTAAAATAGTTCGGGCTGTTTTAAAATCACCCTTAAAATCAATATAAGCAACTGCTTTCTGTTTGTAAATATCTGCATTGTCCGGAGTCATGGTAATTGCTTTATCAATTAGTAAAAGACCTTCATCCACATTTCGATTCCACAAATATGATTCATAAAGTAAAAACAGAATTTGTTTGTCATTGGGATTAAGGTCGGCAGCTTTTTGAATATTTATAATCGCATCATTTAATTTCCCAAGCCGCCGATACACCAATCCTTTTGCAAGGAACACATCGGAATTATTGGAATTACTTTTTTCAGCGATGTTAAACTCTTCAATAGCTCCGCTGTAATCCCTTTCACCATGGTATTTATAATATCCTTTCGCTAAATGAACTGCTGGTTTGTCACTATTCAGAGCAAGGAGTGAATCCAATAGGTCCTTTGCTTTTACTTTGTAATCAGCAAAATTAGTTTCTTTTCCGTCCCAGTACATGCTGAGATAAGCAATTATCAGCTTGCTGTATGCTTCCGTAAAGGCTGGGTCGAGACGGAATGCGGCCCTGTACATTCGTTCCACGTTATCCAACATATCCTTTTTAATCATTATAGAAGTTTCTTCTATATAACTATTTCCACGCAAATAAAAATCATAAGCTTGTAGGTTCTCTGTAGGTTTTTCATCTATCAATGATTGTTCTTGTTGAGAAAGTGTTGCATTCATTTCCCGTGCAATCGTTTTTGCAATTTCAGATTGAATAGAAAAAACATCTTTGTTTTCACGGTCATACGATTCAGCCCATAGATGTTCGTCTGTTTTTGCATTGATCAATTGAACATTGATTCGAATCCTGTTGTTTGATTTTTGCACGCTTCCTTCCAGGATGTTGTTCACACCAAGTTCGCCGGCAATTTCACGCAAATTCTTTTTTGTTCCTTTGTATTGCAAAACCGATGTGTGAGAAATAACTTTTAAATCACCAATCTTCGACAAGCTGGTGAGAATCTCATCGCACATACCATCGGCAAAATATTCATCGTTTTTATCGCTGCTTAGGTTGATGAATGGAAGCACTGCAATAGATTTAGCTTCATCTGATTTACCAGATTTAGAATTGAACTTATAAAAATAAAAGCCGGAAAGAGCTAAAACAATAATAATTGCAGCAACTGAGAATAATTTTTTTTTAGAAGGTTTTTTCCCTGGAGAAACTTCCTTTTTTTTCAATTTTAATTTTTCCTTTGGGGGAATTGCTATTCCCGGATTACTGATGGCAAAGATTTCAACGGAAGAAGCCACATTTTTCAAATCATACATTCCAAGGAAGACGGATTCAATACTTTTTTGGTTTTTTATTTCGGCGTAAATTTTTCCTGAAACGTAAATACCTCCCGGTTCAGCCAATGAAACAATACGTGATGCAATGTTTACTCCATCGCCAAAGACATCATCATTTTCAAAAATAACATCACCCAAATGAATGCCGATACGTAATAAGAAATCATTGGAAACAGCACATGCTTCCTGAATTTTAATAGCTGCATTAACCGCATCAAAAACAGTATTGAAACTAGTCATTACGCCATCGCCTAACTCTTTTATCCAGTGACCGTTGAATTGCTCAACAATTGGCTTTTGCAATTCCCTGTTTTTTTTGAGTAGTTCAATTGCTTTTTCTTCATCATTTCCCATCAATGTGGTGAAGCCGACAATATCGGTAAACATGATGGCGGCAAGCTGACGGGATTGGGACATTCTTAAGTTTAGGGTTTAAAGATTTATGGCTTTAAGTTTAAAGTTTATTGTTTATAGTTTAGTCGTTTCCTAAATTAATAATTCGTTGTTCGAATTTCAATATTCAATATTTAGTATTCAATATTCAATACCCCTCATCCATTCTCTCCCTTTAGCATCTTTTGAAATCTTGGATTATTTTGCAGCGATTTCCAATTAGGATGCAATTTATAAAGCGGGATAGTAGTGGTACTTTCAAAATGTTTTGGGAGTTTTAATAATTTTTCAAGAATATCAATTGCTTCATTCTGTTCTTCTAAATATGTATAAACAAGTGCAAGTCCTTCCAGCGGAAATACACCCATTAAACCATCTTTTGAAAGAGGCATTAATTGGCATGCACGGTTTGCATGTTCCAATGCTTTTTTCTTTTCACCTAACCCAGCATAATCGACACCTAAATTAGCATGAATTCGGAAATCATCTGGTTCTTTTTTCAATAGTGAAGTCATTAATTCACGATCTCTGTTAAAATACTTTTTAGCTGAATCAGGTTTACCTTCAGCTTTAAAAATCACGGCCATTACTTTTGCATTTGTAAAAATGTTTGCCTGAGTTACTGACAGACTATCGGGAAATCTGGAAATATCTTTTAAAAGAGAGGTGTAATTTCCCTGTAAAGCATCCATATATTCATACAGATAATTTAGTTTGGAAACATCGACAAAATTCCTGGCATTGTCTAGAACTGCTCGTGCGGTTTTAAAATCATTCTTAAAATCAATATAGACCTGAGCTTTTTGTAAATAACCATCAGCTAAATCAGGTTCCAGTGAAATAGATTTTTCAGTTGCCAAAATACCGGCATCTGCATTTCTATTTTGTATTAATGTTGTAGAAAGAGAACCAAAGGCTTCTTTGCTATTAGGATTCAGGGCAGCAGCTTTTTCAAAATTTTTGATAGCTTCATCAAATTTCCCAAGCCTTCTGTATACATATCCTTTTGCAATTATAACATCACTGTTGTTTGGATTACTTTTTTCGACTATGTCAAACTCTTCAATGGCGCCTTTGTAATCCCTTTCGCCATGATATTTATAATATCCATTTGCCATATGAACAGCCGGTTTGTCGATATTGAGTAACAATAATGAATCCAGTAAATTTTTTGCTTTTATTTTATAATCATCACTATTGGTTTCAACTCCATTCCAATAAATGTCGAGGTAACTATTTATTAAACCAAAATATGCTTCGACAAAATGCGGATCAAGACGGAGAGCGGCCCTGAACATTCGTTCTACCCTGGCGCGCCCTTCTGTATCTTTATTGGCGTAGTTGAGATAAGAATCATAATAATTTTTTCCCCGCAGGTAAAAATCATAAGCCTGGAGATTTTCAGTTGGTTTTTCTTCGATCAACGATTTCTCTTTTTCTGAAAGGGTAGCATTCATCTGTTGTGCAATCATTTTTGCTATTTCAGATTGAATGGAGAAAACATCTTTGTTGTCACGATCGTATGACTCAGCCCACAAATGCTGGTCATTTTTTGCATTAATTAGCTGAACATTGATACGTATGCGGTCTTTGGATTTCTGTACGCTGCCTTCCAGGATATTATTCACACCGAGTTCACCGGCAATTTCACGAAGGCTTTTGTTGGTGTTTTTATACTTTAATACAGATGTGTGAGAAATAACTTTTAGATCTCCGATCTTGGAAAGGTTTGTAAGAATTTCATCACACATTCCGACAGCAAAATATTCATCGTCTTTATCACTGCTGAGATTGATGAATGGGAGTACAGCAATAGACTTTGCCTCTGCATTGTTGCTTATAGCGGGAGAAAACTTAATGTATAAACCGGCTGCAACAATCAGTGCAATTAAAATTATACCTGATTTAAGTAATGTTTTATTAAGGACACTTTTTTTAGAAGTAACTCCCATATTTTTCTTCCTTGGTTTTTCATTTTGCGGAAAGGAAATACCCGGGTTACTAATGGCATAAATTTCAACGGCTCCGTTTACGTTTTTTAGCTCATACATTCCAAGAGAAATACATTCAATGTTTTTCTGATTTTTGATTTCATCAAAAACTTTTCCTGAAATATAAATACCGCCCGGAACAGCCATCGAAACAATGCGTGAGGCAACGTTTACGCCGTCACCAAAAACATCTTCATTTTCAAAAACCATTTCTCCCTGATGAATGCCGATTCGTAATTGAAATTCATTTAATTCATTGCAGGCTTCCTGAATTTTAATCGCCGCATTTACGGCATCAGAGACTGTATTGAAACTGGCCATAACGCCATCACCCAATTCCTTTATCCAATTGCCATGGAAATTTTCAACAATCGGTTTTTGCAACTCCCTGTTTTTTCGCAGCGACTCAATTGCTTTTGCCTGATCATTGCCCATTAATTTTGTGTAACCGACAATATCGGTAAACATAATGGCGGCAAGCTGACGGGATTGGGACATTTATTTATTTTTTCGCTAGTAAGTTATGAAAATTGTTATTATAAGCCATCTCAAAAATAAATTTAATGCTTTAACCACAAAAGTTCCCTGCGGGCAATGTCATTAAGTTAAGGATGATATGCCACAAAAACACTAAGACACAAAATTGTTGGTATTTAATTTTTGTTTTTTTCTTAGTGTTTTTGTGTTTTTGTGGCAAAAAAACATGCCCCATAGCTTAACTTAATGACATTGCCCTGCGGGACGACACTCCTAATACGAAGTTCTGTCATCCTGCAGGGAACTTTTGAGTTTAAAGTATGCAAATTTGATATTATTAATATTATTGAAATTTGATTATATTATTTTTGAGATAGCTTCTTGTTATTAGTTTTTTAGATTTTAGTTTCAAGTATTTTGTTATTAGTTCAAGGTAGATTACATATTAGCAATTATTTTTTAAATTATTTTTTTGTTTAATAACCATTAACTAATAACCATTAACAAATAACCATTAACAAATAACCAATAACTACTTTCCTGATCATGATTTAGTATCTCCCTGAATCATCTTCTGAAATCTTGGATTATTTTGCAGAGTTTTCCAATAGGGATAATTTTTATAGAGTGGAATTGAGTTTGTCACATTCCATCCTAAAGGCATCTTCAAGAGTTTTTCAAGAATATCAATGGCTGGATCCTGATCACCGAGCAGGGTATGAATAATTGCAAGGCTCTCCAGAGAACTTTGTCCAAGTATAGCATCCATTGAGACAGGCATTATTTCAATTGCTTTGTTTACTGCTTCAAACGCTTTTTCCCGATTACCTAAACCAGCATAGCAAATTCCAATAGCCGCATGAAATCTGAAATCGTCGGAATGTTTCAGAAATAAAGGGTTCAATAATTTAAATGAATTCATAAAATATTTTTCAGCCGCTTTTTTATCTCCCTTATCGAAATACATAATGCCAAGCATCGTTGAAGCAGGAATTATATTCGATTGTGTAAAATTAAGACTATCCGGAAATTTAGAAAGCGTTTGAACGGCATTCGAGTAATTACCTTCAGCCATATCAAAGAATATTCGCATGAGGGAAATAGCGCCGGAATCTATAAATGCTGAGGCATCCTGTAAAACTTTTCTTGCACTTCCGGAATCACCTTTGAGATTTGAATATACAGAAGCTTTCTGTGTGTAGGCCTGGTAGTTATCAGGCCTCAATGCAATAGCTTTGTCAGCATAAATTAAAGCATTGTCGTAGTTTCGAAGCATCAGATAAGTTTCAGCTGCTTCATATTGTGCTAAATAATCTTTAGGATATAAGGCTGCTTTTTTTTCGAATAAAATTATCGCTTCATCTAACCTGCCCATTCGTCTGAGTATATAAGCCCTGTAATTGTATGTAGAATGATCGTTGCCGAGCATTTTGTCAACGATGTCGTACTCAGCAAGTGCGCCAGCATAGTTTCGTTCTCCTTCGTATTTATAATTGGCTAAAGTAAAATGAACCAATGGCTTATCAATTTTTAAAGCAAGCATTTTATCAAGCCATTCTTTTCCTTTTATTAAATAGCTCTCGCTGTTCAAATCCAGTTTATTCCAGGAAACTTCAATATATAACAGGGCGAGAGCTGAATATGCTTCAATAAAATTCGGATCAAGTTTAATGGCTTGCTCATACATATGTATTGCATCAGGAACATCTTTCATAGAAAATATTTCCCAATAAGCCCTACCAAAATTATTTCCCCTCAGGTAAAAATCATAGGCCTGAACATTTTCAGTAGGTTTATCAGAAAAAATTGATTTCTCTTTTTCTGTAAGTGTCGCATTCAATTGTTGTGCAATTTGAGATGCAATATCCGTTTGAATGGCAAATACATCTTTCAATTCCCTGTCATAGGTTTCTGCCCATATTTGTTTATTGCTGTTTCCATCGATTAGCTGAACTCTTATTCTGATTTTATCGCCCGACTTTTGTACACTGCCCTGTAGTAATGCATTCGCACCAATTTGTTCAGCAATTTCTTTTATCGGCTTTTTACTATCTTTAAACTGGAGGGTGGATGATTGTGATAACACATTGAGACTTCCAATCTTTGAGAGTTGTGTCAGAATTTCATCACACATGCCGTTAGTAAAATAATCATCTTCTTTAGAAGTGCTCAGGTTTACGAAGGGAAGTATGGCCAGTGTTTTAATTTTATTTTCTTCTGAAGAAGATGGTTTAAAAAACCTATCAGGGATAATTTTTATTAAAAGGAAAATCAAGGAAATGACAAGTATTCCAAAAATAAGTTTAACTAAAAGCGAAAGTTTTTTTTTATTCTGTTTTCTATTTTCCTCCGGTTTTCCGACTTCGGGAACAACTAAACCTTCGTTACTAACCGCAAAAATCTGAATAGGCAATAGAACATTCTTTAATGAATATTTTCCAAGGGAGACTAATTGAATGTCTTGTTTGTTAGAAACATTATTATAGACGGATTCTGAAATATAAATACCACCGGGAATTGCAATGGATTGTATCCGGGAAGCAATATTTACGCCATCACCAAATACATCATCATTTTCAAAAACAACTTCACCGAGATGAATACCAATTCGTAATTGAAATTCTTTTAAAACATTACAGGCTTCCTGAATTTTTATGGCTGCATTTACTGCGTCTGAGACAGTTTGAAAGCTGGCCATTACACCATCGCCTAATTCCTTTAACCAGCGGCCATTGTATTTTTCAATAATGGGTTTTTGTATTTCTCTGTTCTTTTTGAGGTATTCAAAAGCTTTCTGTTCATCATTGGCCATTAGTGCAGTGTACCCGACAATATCGGTAAACATAATAGCGGCAAGTTGGCGTGATTGAGACATGAAGTAAATTAATTTATTAAAAAGAGAAACCGATTTGATCTAATATTTTTTGAAACCTCATGTCATTACGTAAAGCAGTGGAGTTATGAATATATTTTAATGATAATATCATTGGATCTCTTTCAATCAAAGCAGTTTCAAAATAAGTGAAAGCATCATCCATATTTCCAGCATGAGCAGAGGAAAATCCCATAAAAGCAGCATCTATAAATTCATGGGATGAACGTTTTTTAAGTTCTTGCATTAAGATTTTAGCCTTATCAATATTTTCGGTATTTGCATAAACTTCCATCAGGTCGCAAATGGAATGTGGATGGCGGTCAGAAATTTTAATAAGATTTTCGGCAGAATCGTTAGCTTCTTTATATTTTTTAAGACGTGTATATGAAAGTGTAATACAGCGGTGACATAAAAATGAGTTAGCATCAAATTCAATTCCTTTTTTAGCAGTTGCAAGAGCTTCTTCCGGTTTGCCTGCAGAAATGAGGATTAAGGAATGTATAGCATATGCTATGGAACTTTGTGGTGCCAGTTTAATTCCAATACCTCCGTGTTCTTCTGCTTCTTTAAAATTTCCTGTTGCCCAGGCAAAATAATACAGCCCAAATAAATAATGGCCAAAAGCATATTCGGGATTTTTTTCAATAGCGAGGCTGTAATATTTTTTTCCTTCTTCCCAGTTTCGCATCAATGTTATATAATAGAAACCAAGCGAAGCATAAGGTTCGCAAAGTGAAGGGTCTAGTCTGATAGCTGTTTCTGCTGCCTGTTTTCCTTTTTCCATTACCGCTTTACCTGGAAGCAGACTGTAAAATGTACTTATAAAATTTGCATCGGCATAAGCTGCCCAGGCCAGAGCAAAATCAGGGTCAAGGTCTAGTGCTAATTGGAAATAATCTATACTGGTTATAATATGCTTTCCCCTGCGGCCCAGATAAAATCTTCCTTTCAGATACATCTCATAAGCTTCCGTGTTTTGCGTAGTAGTTTTTGTGATAATGTCCTTGTCTTTTTCCAACAATGTTATTTTCAACTTTTCGGTGATTGCTAAAGCAATTTCATCCTGTATAGCAAAAATGTCATCGATTTCACGATCATATTTTTCGCTCCATAAATGAAAACCGTCATGAACATTAATTAACTGTGCAGTTATTCTCAGCCGGTTGCCGGATTTACGAATGCTTCCTTCAAGCACTGTATTTACGCCTAACTTTTCTCCGATTTCACGCAGATCAATATTTTTTCCTCTGAATTGAAAAGAGGAAGTTCGTCCGGCTACTTTTAAATCTTTAATATGTACCAACGAATTGATAATTTCTTCGGCCATACCATCACTGAAATATTCTTGTTCAGGATCATTAGACATATTTACAAATGGAAGAACGGCAATACTTTTTTCAGATGATTTTTTAGAATGTTCATTGATTGTCAAATTGGAAAATTTTTCAACTAATGCAGCAAAAACTTCATAGATTTTAACAGGATCTTTTACATTTTTTAGTATTTCCTCTTTTATATATCTTGTTTCAATGCCATGTTTATTTGAAACATTATTTTGAACGGATTCTGAAACGTAAATGGTGCCGGGGTA
>JANLOW010000420.1:0-1904 GCA_031366785.1 Bacteroidota bacterium
CCAGGAATCGAGAACTGGATTATATTCCCATAATTGTATTGCACCACCTATGTCAACCGTAAGATATCCTTTTCCATTCGCAGCGAACCCGCCAATTGGAGCACCGCCACTTGATAGAGATGCGCGTGGAGTATAAATACGAGTATTATAATTATACGATGAGAAACCGCCGTGGTTTGTATAACAAGTATCGTTAATGCAAAAATACCATTTAGCATTAGAATCCATTGTCGAATCGAAAGTCCAGCTGTCATTTGCAAAATCGTAAAGATTGTTTCCTACGTATGCATGATCACTCATTACAACTGAACTTCCGTAAATATCGATAGGTGCAGGATTGGTTATCGACAAGCTGTCGCCCGGAATATTATATTTTTCCACTGAGGTGTTTGACAATAACTGGTAAATATTATCGGCTACGGCACCAGTTGCATAACTTGCCAGTATTAAAGTCGATGTGGAAGTCCATGAATCTGCAATGGGATCATATCTGTAAAGAGAATCATTAACACCACCTACACCCCAGGCCTGGTTGGATTCTGTAACGACTTTAGAAAAGGGAAAAGGTGTAGCTGATTTTTGTATCCATTGATCGCTCGTTTCATCATACATCCAGAGATCCGTCAATGTATTTCCCAGTGAATCGCCACCACCTGTGATGTATGGAATGTTGTTAATTGTAAATGATCTTGCATTACTTCTCCCAATAAAAACCGGAACATTCATTTGAAGCCAGGTATGTGAAACAGGATCTAGTCGCCAGAGAAAATTTGTCGAGGTTGCATGGGTCGAGTCACCGGTAGAAAGTAAATAAACAAAATTTCCACTTCTCAATGTTGTCAAAGCGGTTCCGGCAATGCCGGGAAAATCGGGAAGTTGCAGCCAGTTGTCGGTTAATGTATCATATTCCCAGCATTCGTGAGATATGAAATTATTTGAAAATCCACGGTAACAGGTTAACAAATATCCTTTACCGTTGAGCGAAGTGGTATAGCCAACGGTCAGGAGAGAGAAAGGAAAATCATTCTTCCTTGACCACCGCATCGTAATCATATCGTAACAATAAAAGTCACGAAAATAATGATACGACCCCCCCACACTATTAGAAACACTTCCGGCGCCATAGTAAATTTTTGAGCCGCATTGGAAAGACATGAAATAATCTCTATAGACTGGCATCTGTGAGCCATAATCAATTGCGCCTGGAGCCTGGAGTTCGTACCACTGTGCATTTAAGCTGAATGGCAACAATAAAAGCAGAAAGAAAATCTTTTTCATAGTTATTATTTTTCATGAGTAAAGATAACAGAATATCTTTTTGAAAAGGTTAGCCATCGATAATATTTTGAAACCGGAGTTTTGGATTATAATTTTACTTTTGAAAAAAGTTAAATAAGTCAACTCATGAAAAATATCCTTGCAGTAATCGCCGGACTTTTAGTTTCGGTAATTATTTTTTCTTTGTTTGAGTTTCTAAGTACGATGTTAAACCCTTTACCGACAGAAATTGAAATTTCGGATAAGGTGGCTATGAAAGAATACATTTCTTCTTTACCTATTTCCGCAATGCTAATAATTTTAGCAGGTTATGCAATAGGTTCTTTTTTAACCGGCGTGGTAATTGGCAAAATTTCGAAATCGCCACTTAAAAAACTACCCTTGATTGCAGGTTCCATTCTTACAATTGCTGCAATTATTAATCTTGTTACGATTCCGGCTCCTGTTTGGTTTATGATAATAAATATTCTACTCTATATTCCATTAACTGTTGCAGGAAATTATGTTACTACTAAAATCAATAATTAATATCAATTTTGTTTATCCATTTCCTTCAGCATCAAAGCACGAATGTCTTTTACAGGTGAACTGCCATAGCTTAAAAATTTTTCATGGAATTCTTTCAG
>JANLOW010000100.1:0-1680 GCA_031366785.1 Bacteroidota bacterium
AGGTAAACATAATAAATTCCGAATTCGGACTGATCTCTTTCAGTTTTGTTAGAACTTCAAGTCCATCTTTCGATAAAGGGCTATTAGAATCTAAAAAATAATCCAACAAAATAAGGTCAGGAAAAATTTTGGAAACGATAAAATCTTTTATACAGGCATCCCCGGTGGGAAATCCTTTGATGTTGAGATCAGGATACTTCCCTAAAAAATCAATAAGCATATTACGTTCTATTGTATTATCTTCAACTACATAAATAGTTCTTAATTTTTTTAGAGTCGGTGTATTAAAAGACAGTTTTATAGAATCCATTTGGTTGAGAGTTTGTATTGATTGTCAAATATAAATATTATTAATTATTTTATGGGAAAGAGTTGATTTAAATTTTAAATTGTTTGATAGGGGAAAAAATGTATTGTTATTATTTGTTAATTTCATTCGTAAGCCTGTAAATAAGTACTGCCGAGCGCTTTGCTTCAACCGATAAATAATTTATGTTTGCCGTTTCATTTATTGTATGACCATCAGCGCCGGGAAGTCCGATGCCGTCTATTGCCATTTGAACAGATTCATTGACAAAAGAAATATCTGCTGCGCCGGCTTTACGTGGATCCACTGCTGTTTCAAGCCCAAATCCAAGATCAAGACTCACTTGATTATAATAGCTCAATAGTTTTTTATTTCCTTCCGTTAATGTCATTGGCGGATAACCACCATCTCCGAATTCAATGTCAGCACTAGTGCCGGGATAATTTGCAGCAACAATATCCATCATAATTTTTCTTGCTTTTTTTAATTGAAGAGTAGATATCGTTCTTAAATCTCCTTTTACCATTACATTTTGAGAAACAATATTGTTTTTACCAAAAGTATTGCCTGTATTCGTTACCGTATCGTAGGATATTTTATTTCCTCCCAGAATAACTCCTGGATTTATTGTAAGGTTTTCTTCTTTGCTTAATGAATTATAAAACTCATTCATTATTCGTGAAGCATTGTAAATGGCACCGGCACCGACACCTTCTGTGAATATAAGTGAAGAATGTGCTGCATTGCCTTTTACTGTTAATGTCCAGTCAGACGAACCTCTCCGAGACACAACTGCCGTGGTTGCAAGTCCATCACCATCTTCATAAGCAAGAGCAATATCGGCACGTTGTCCGGCCTCTATTAAATCTTTTTTTGAGAGCGCCAATGGTTTGCCGCTTAATTCTTCATCACCACTCATTACAATTTCTATCGCTAAATCTTTTAGCAAACCGGCATCGTGTAATGCTTGCATGGCAAGAATAATTACAACATCTCCGCCTTTCATATCGGCTGCACCGGGACCTTTCATTATAGAATCGTTAAGCATGGTATAAGATTGAAACGGGCTGTCTCTCTCAAAGACAGTATCTAAATGTCCGATGAGTAAAATTCGGGGACCCTTATTCCCTTTGTGAAATGCAATTAAATGACCGGCGCGGTTAAAGCTGTCGCCGGCAATCCATCGTGTTTCAAATCCGATTGCTTTTAATTCATCACTAAAAACGCTTCCAACTTTGCGAACACCATCAAAGTTCATTGTACCGCTGTTTATATTAACTACTTTTTTTAAAAGTGCAATTGCATTTGGTATTCTTGAATCGATAGAATACAATATTAGTTTTTCTTTTTTGGATTGTGCTAATAGAGAAGTA
>JANLOW010000101.1:0-1679 GCA_031366785.1 Bacteroidota bacterium
AGGTAAACATAATAAATTCCGAATTCGGACTGATCTCTTTCAGTTTTGTTAGAACTTCAAGTCCATCTTTCGATAAAGGGCTATTAGAATCTAAAAAATAATCCAACAAAATAAGGTCAGGAAAAATTTTGGAAACGATAATATCTTTTATACAGGCATCCCCGGTGGAAAATTCTTTGATTTTCAGCTCAGGAAAATTCCCTAAAAAATCAATAAGCATATTACGTTCTATTGCATTATCCTCAACTACGTAAATAGTTCTTAATTTTTTTAGCTTCGGGGTGTTAAATGAAAGTTTAATCGAATCCATTTGTTTGAGCGTTTGTATTGATCGTCAAATATAAATATTAAAAATTATTTTAAGTGAAAATACAGCAGTATATTTTAAATAATTTTAATCGGGGAATAATTTCTTTCATTGTTTATTCCCTCCATTCGTAAGTCTGTAAATAAGTACTGCCGACCGCTTTGCTTCAACCGATAAATAATTAATGTTTGCCGTTTCATTTATTGTATGACCATTAGCGCCGGGAAGTCCGATGCCGTCTATTGCCATTTGAACAGATTCATTGACAAAAGAAATATCTGCTGCGCCGGCTTTACGTGGATCCACTGCTGTTTCAGGCCCGAATCCAAGATCAAGACTCACTTGATTATAATAGCTCAATAGTTTTTTATTTCCTTCCGTTAATGTCATTGGCGGATAACCACCATCTCCGAATTCAATGTCAGCACTAGTGCCTGGATAATTTGCAGCAACAATATCCATCATTGTTTTTCTTGCTTTTTTTAATTGAAGAGTAGATATCGTTCTTAAATCTCCTTTTACCATTACATCTTGAGAAACAATATTGTTTTTACCAAAAGTATTGCCTGTATTCGTTACCGTATCGTAGGATATTTTATTTCCACCCAGAATAACTCCTGGATTTATTGTAAGGTTTTCTTCTTTGCTTAATGAATTATAAAACTCATTCAGAATTCGTGAAGCATTGTAAATGGCACCGGCACCGACACCTTCTGTGAATATAAGTGAAGAATGTGCTGCATTGCCTTTTACCGTTAATGTCCAGTCAGACGAGCCTCTCCGAGACACAACGGCCGTGGTTGCAAGTCCATCACCATCTTCATAAGCAAGAGCAATATCAGCACGATGTCCTGCGTCAACTAAATCTTTTTTTGAAAGCGTAAGTGGAATGCCACTTAATTCTTCATCACCACTCATAACTATTTCTATTGTTAAATCGTTTAGTAAACCGACATCGTGTAATGCTTGCATGGCAAGTATAATTACAACATCTCCGCCTTTCATGTCGGCAGCACCCGGACCTTTCATTATAGAATCGTTAAGCATTGTATAAGACTGAAACGGGCTGTCTTTTTCAAATACTGTATCTAAATGTCCGATGAGTAAAACCCGGGGACCCTTATTCCCTTTGTGAAATGCAATTAAATGGCCGGCGCGGTTAAAGCTGTCGCCCGCTATCCAGCGAGTTTCAAATCCAATTGCTTTCAATTCATCACTAAAAATACTTCCTACTTTGCGAACACCATCAAAGTTCATTGTACCGCTGTTTATATTAACTACTTTTTTTAAAAGTGCAATTGCATTTGGTATTCTTGAATCGATAGAATACAATATTAGTTTTTCTTTTTTGGATTGTGCTAATAGAGAAGTA
>JANLOW010000154.1:0-4344 GCA_031366785.1 Bacteroidota bacterium
TAACACCAATTACATCGGAACATTTCTAAGTGAATACATTGCTCAGGGCGACTGGCGTTTATTATTTAGTTACCGGGATAACGTTGAAAAAGTAAAAGCGGAAGATATAAATCGTGTCATCGCTTTATATTATAAACCTTCAAATAGAACAACAGGACTTTTCATTCCAGATAAAAATCCGGATCGTGCAATAATACCTTCTTCTCCTGACCTTGCTGTAATGCTTAAAGATTATAAAGGAAAACCAGCATTGGCAGCTGCGGAGGCATTTGATCCGTCTCCTGCAAATATTGATAGCCGCACAGTTAAAGGCAATATTCCCGGCGGAGGAAAATATGCTTTACTTTCAAAATCAACTCGAGGAAGTTCTGTAAAAATGCGCATCATCCTTCGTATCGGTTCAGAAAATAGTCTGAAAAATAAATCTGCCTACGTAAGCATGACTGCCGACATGCTATTAAACGGCACAAAAAATAAAACTCGCGAACAAATAAATGATGAATTGGCAAAACTGAAAACTGAAATCAATATTTCCGGCGAAGGGCAAAAAATTACCATTGACCTGGAAACTATTAAAGAAAATAGCAAACAAGCTCTTGCACTGCTCCGTGAAATATTACGTGAGCCTTCTTTCCCTGCCAATGAATTTGAAAAACTCAAACAAAAAGAACTGGCTGATATTGATCAACAAAAAAGCGAACCTCAATCAATTGCTTTTAATACTCTTCAAAGATTAGTTAAGAATTACGATCCTTCTGATTTCAGATATACCAAAACATTTGATGAATTAAGTGCAGAGGTAAATAAAGTTACATACGAAAATGTAAAGAAATTTTATTCCGATTTCTTTAACAGCTCAAATGCAACGGCAGTAGCAGTCGGGGATTTTGATAACAAGATTATTATTGAAGATATTAATTCTATTCTATCGAACTGGAACTCTCCAGAAAAATACGTTTATGCAGTAGGCCAGTATTATGATGCTGCTGTTAAAAATGAAAAAATAAATACACCTGACAAAACAAATGCTATGTTCGCTGCCGGTTTAAACCTTAATCTGAAATATGACAACAGTGATTTCCCGTCATTGATCATGGGAAATTTTATTCTAGGCGGAGGTTTTTTAAATTCACGCCTTGCAACGCGTATTCGTCAGAAAGAAGGTATCAGTTATGGAGTTGGTTCATTTTTAAGAGCTGGCGATTTGGATAGCGATGGCAACTTTGGATCTTATGCAATTTATAATCCGGAAAACTCCGATAAATTAATTGCAGCTTATAAAGAAGAAATCGACAGGTTTGTTAAAGATGGTTTAACAGAAAACGAATTGAAAGATGCCAAATCGGGTTACTTACAAAGTCAAAGTCGTAACCGGTCAGACGATAAAAATCTCATCAATAAACTTTCAAGATATTTAGTACTTGATCGATCATTTAAATGGGAAGAAAGTCAGGAAAAAGCAATTGAAAATTTAACTGTAGCTCAAATAAATTCTACTATAAAAAAGTGGATTCAGCCAGAAAAAATTATAATGGTACAAGCGGGTGATTTTGAAAAGAAAAAGAATTAGTTTACTATTTAATGAGTTGATTCATTAATAAACTAATTAATGAATCAACTCATTATCTAATTATTTAAAGCAACAACTTTACCTAATACACTAGCCATTGTTGTACCAATTACAGCCGGAGATTCTACTACAGTAATTCCACATTCACGCATAATTTTCATTTTAGCTATGGCAGTATCATCTGCACCGCCAACAATTGCACCGGCATGTCCCATTCGACGACCCGGAGGTGCTGTTTGTCCGGCAATAAATCCAACGACTGGTTTTGTTCCATTCGCTTTAATCCAACGTGCAGCTTCAGCTTCAAGACTTCCTCCAATTTCGCCTATCATAACAATTCCATCTGTGTCTTTATCATTCATAAAAAGTTCAATGGCTTCTTTAGTGGTTGTACCAATAATTGGATCGCCGCCTATTCCAATTGCAGTAGATATTCCCATTCCCGCTTTTACAACCTGATCAGCAGCTTCGTATGTAAGTGTACCCGATTTGGAAACAATTCCAATCCTGCCTTTCTTAAATACAAAACCCGGCATAATACCAACCTTACATTCATCGGCAGTAATAATTCCCGGACAGTTAGGACCTATTAATCGAGAAGGATGCGTTAACAAATATTCTTTTACAGTAATCATATCTTTTACCGGTATACCTTCTGTAATTGCAATAATAAGTTTAATGCCAGCTTCTGCAGCTTCCATGATTGCATCTGCAGCAAATGCAGGCGGTACAAAAACAATAGAAACATCAGCACCTGTCTGCTTTACTGCTTCACTTACTGTATTAAAAACAGGGCGATCAAGATGTTTAGTTCCTCCTTTTCCGGGAGTCACACCACCTACGACTTGTGTCCCATATTCAATCATTTGATCGGCATGAAAAGTACCTTCACTTCCCGTGAAGCCTTGAACTAATATTTTACTTTGCTTATTGACGAGAATGCTCATTGGCAGAATGTTTTAAGTTATAAGATTTGGCGTTTGGGTGGAACCTTTTTGAATTTTTATTTTTTCATTTCAATGAAAATTACTTAAAAAGTGTTTATAATTTTCTTTGTGGATCTTTGTGAAAATCTTTGTGGATCTTTGCGGTTACTTTTTAACAAATATTTATTTAGAATGATTTAATCATCGGCGAAATTATAATTATTATCCAAAATAATTCAATTTAATTCTTTAAATAAGATTTTAAGGCTTAAATTGACTGATTCATATGAATTCAATAAATACAGATGATACAATCGTTGCATTAGCGACTGCTTCGGGTACTGCTGCAATTGCTGTCATAAGGCTAAGTGGTAAGGAAGCGATTCATATTGCTGATAAACTTTTTAAGTCAAAAAAAAGGAAAGGCGGAACATTGCTTACTTCTAAAACACATAGACTTCACTTCGGAACTATAAATGAGAATGAAAAATTAGTAGATGAAGTACTGGTTTCTGTTATGAAAACACCACATAGTTATACAGGAGAAGATACCGTAGAAATTTCTTGTCATGGCTCGCAGTTTATTCAACAAAAAATACTGCAATTGTGTCAAAACGAAGGAGCCCGGATGGCAGGTCCGGGTGAATTTACATTGCGGGCCTTTTTAAATGGTAAAATGGATTTGTCACAGGCAGAAGCAGTAGCTGATCTTATTGCCTCTGATTCCGGTGCCTCACATCAGCTGGCATTGAAACAAATGCGTGGAGGATTTTCGAATGAAATAAAAACATTACGGCAAAAGCTCATACATTTTGCATCGCTGATGGAGCTCGAACTCGATTTCTCGGAAGAGGATGTCGAATTTGCGAGCAGGAGTGAATTGAAAGAAACGATTCAACAAATGCTCGATGCCATTTCCAATTTAGTAAAATCGTTCGAGCTTGGCAACGTAATTAAAAAAGGAATTCCCATCGTGATTGCAGGGAAACCGAATGCAGGGAAATCAACATTGCTGAATGCATTACTGAATGAAGATCGTGCCATCGTAAGCGAAATAGCAGGAACAACACGCGATACGATCGAAGAAGAACTCACGATGGATGGAATAAAATTCCGATTCATCGATACCGCAGGACTACGCATAACTGAAGATGCCATAGAAAAAATGGGTGTGTCGAAGACATTTGAGAGGATGAATGAGAGTCCGGTGATAATATACTTGTTTGATGTATTGATTGCAACCGGAAATGAATTGAGAAATGAATTGAGTCAGCTCCGGAAAGATTTAAACGATGCAGTCAAAATTATTCCCGTCGGAAATAAGATGGACACGGTGAGTGAATACAATCTGAACAACGAATTCAAAGGAATCGACAATTTATTTTTTATCTCCGCCAAAGAAAAAACAAACATCGACAATCTCCGCTACTACCTGGTTTCTCTCTATGGAAGTGGTAAGATTGTCGCGAATAATTCCATCGTCACAAGCGCACGACACGTCGAAGCATTATTGAAAACACAGGACTCCCTTACAAGTGTCTACAACGGACTATCCGGCAAACTTACCAATGATTTTCTCACTGCCGATTTAAGACATGCTCTCAATGCACTTGGAGAAATAACAGGTGAAATATCGACGGAGGATTTGTTAGAAAATATTTTTTCGAAGTTTTGTATCGGAAAGTAACTCCACCTCCACCAAATACTCCCTTTCCAATTAATTTTCAAAAAATTATCCTGCTTATACTGTTTTTATTTTCCGATAAAGGCATGGAATTTTATGTTTTCTTTTTCCTCAATTTGTTACAGAATGAAATTACAAAACTACAATACAAAAATATACAACCT
>JANLOW010000166.1:0-3276 GCA_031366785.1 Bacteroidota bacterium
ACAATAATTTAAAATTATCTTTGCATTTTAGAAATTTTTGCTTATTATAATTATATATTCCTTCCAAATAATAAATATAAATTTTAATTGTTTTGGATTTTGTTCTTTTATAATCTTCCTTAACTTTTTTAATTGCAATTAATAGTTTGCGATCACTAAATATTTCTTGCTTGTATTCATATGTAGCAGAATATAATCTTAATAAATAAATACAATTTTTAAGCGCAGAATTACAATCAGAATAATGAACAATATCCTTATAAACTCTATTGAAATTAATTTGACCATTACTTAATGTCATTTTAACAAGTTTCTTTTCAAGCGAAATCAATAAATAATCATAATATTCAATTTTTTTAGACAATACAATTACTTGATTTAAAATCAACAACGCATAATTTGTAACACCATGAATAGCTAAAATATCATACAATAATAATTTTTTTCTGATTAAGAATACATTTCTAGATCGAACATCATAAATCTCTTCAGTAATTAAAAAATCTCTTCTTACTAATATATCAAATACCTTTTCGGTAAATCTTTGCAATAATTTTTTCAATGCAATTAAATTAACTTTACCATAAAGAGCGTTACAAATTTCATTTTCATCAACCTCTCTAGGCGATAAGATTAAATCGAAAATTCCATTTGATGAAAAAAAAGTTCCTTTTTTATCCTTTTCTTCAAATATAATGCGTTTAATAGACAAGCTTTCTTCTACTGAAAGTTTATTGAAAATTGTCCTAATTCTATCTAATTCAATCATCGAATTATTTTAAAAATATAAGATTTGAAAATTTATACACAACCAAATAAACTTCATATAATGATAAATTGTTATGTCCCAAAAGATGACTAGATTTCCATTAATACCATAATATTCACCGTTATATTTGCAGTATAAATATAACTAATATTATGAAAACAAAAAAATTAAAAAACGAAATGCTATTTAACCTAGGTAGTACCCTAAGGATTCTCAGAATGAAGAGAGGTTTCAAATCTGCTGAAGTATTTAGCTATGAAAATGACTTAAACAGAACTGCATATTGGAGGTGGGAAAATGGTGAAAATATTACCATGAAAAATTTCTTTAAACTTTGCGATATTCACAATATTTCACCAAAAGAACTATTTGAAATTCTTGAAAATAAAAAAGAATTTGTCAATAACCCAATTTATTTAAATGAGCCGGGAAGTGTTATATTTAAAAAATAAAAGAATATTAATTTCCAATAATTAGTTATACTATTTTTAATGATTTAAATTGTAAGTGAAGAATTTATTTGACTCCCTATCATTTTAAATTTAAACCAATCATTGAAAATAATTAATTCAGGAGATCTAATTTGCCATCTATATATTCCGGTTTTGGATTCTAACATATTAAAATATTTCAATCTTTTTTTATATACACTTTTAAAGTTAAAATCTTCTTGTATCAATTTTGTTAGTATTCTTAAAATTAATACTTGCCTTTGAACACTAGATCTATTATTAGAAATTCTTTTAATATATTTTTCAAAATTTTGAATCTGAAGATCAATAGATTCATATTCTTTTAGTTCAATTCTATTTAAAATTAACAATATTCGTCTATTAATATTCCAACCTTCATTATCGTTTTTTATCTCGTTGCAATTTGATAATGCGTCTAAAGATTCTACGTTCCTTCCGTTTATAAAAAAAAAACATGATTGAAAATAATGAAATTTATTTTTTAAATTCTCATCATCGTATTTAATATAATTATTATTTGTTAATATCTTATTGCAATTTATGTAATCAAATTTATAAAAATAAGCATAAAAGAGAATTTCATCTACTATTTTTAATGTTAATGGTAAGTTTTTAAAATATCCTTTAGATTCAAGTGCTAAATTTATAGCTTGATCAAATTGGTATAAAAAAATATAGCAATTTGATAAATTTAATAAAACTGTTCCATATCTGTTTTCAGTATAAGCAGATTCATTTTTTAATAAAATATTTTGTGCTTTTTCAAGTGCATCTTTTGATTTATCATAAAATAAATTATTTTCACAAACTTCAGCATCTAATGTGTACAAATAAAATCCTATAGTTGGTAATTTATAAATATTATAATATTCATTTAACTTAACAATAAACGATTTCAATTCATCAATATAAGATAATTGATGAATAGAATTATTTATCTTATTAATAATATCATTATATATTTTACTTGAAGTCTTCAAAGCTTTATGACAATTTTCTGCATATTCTATTTCATCATTAATTTTAACAAATGAATTAACTTTGGAATTTATCAATTGTAATCTCTGTTTTGATACTAATGCGCTAACTTGAATATCAAATAGCTCAAAATATTTAGAATGTGAAATAATATAATTATATATAGGTAATACTTCCATTCTTATCCCTTTTAACTGCAAAATATCAGCTTGTAATAATTTTTTCCTTAAATCCAAATTTACTTTATTTCTTTTTGAAAAATTATTACTTGAAATTGTCAAATCTAAAATTATAGTCTCTAATACTTTTTGTTTGGTTCTATTTAATAATTTATTAAAAGCACTATAATTAGGTTTTCCATAAATACTGTTTTGAATTTCATTATATGAATAATTTTTATCTGAAAGCAATAAATTTATTAGGTTAAATGATTTTAATTCATTTTTCAAAGCAGTATTAATGCTCAAGATTCTTTTAAGAGTTTTTATTTCCTCTTCAGTTAATTTATTAACAATATTTTTTAATGATTTTAAACTATTCATTTTACTTTTTTCTTACAGTTGTAAGAATTTAGATTTAATAATAAATCAATTCTTATGATTGAATTTAGATTGCAATTAAATCATAAAAAATATATATCATGTTAGAACTAATTATCTCTATTTTACTTTCATTAAACATTCAATCAATTTCATTGAATTCAAATTCGATTTCGCAAACGGGTGTTAGTAATAGCATTGTCGCAGTTCCTGATGTTGATCCGATAAATTAGAATGTCTAAAATTAGACAATTTTTAATTTTTATTGAGTAATGAATAAATATATTATTTTAATATATTTAGTTGTTATTCAATTAATTAAATTTATACTTGAACTTATATTTGTTTTCAATATAAGTTCAAGTATGCCTTTTTTACTTTATTCCAATGTCTAATTATTTTCATTTTGTCCCTTTTTTGGGGTGATTAACACAAATACATTTGAGGGTAATAAACAGAAACTCTCGAAATGTCAACCAAAAAGATCCAGTCTAAGCCCAGTCATCAAATATCCGGC
>JANLOW010000170.1:0-3594 GCA_031366785.1 Bacteroidota bacterium
CAAGCATTGCTATCATCGATAATTAATGCAGCATGAGTTATCGCTCCTGTTTGTGTATCACAGGCATCGGTTGTACAGGCATTGTTATCGTCGATGATTACATTGGTATGTGTAATAGCTCCAGTTGTTGTATTACAGGCATCGGTTGTACAGGCATTGCTATCATCAATGACTACACCGGTATGTGTGACAATACCTGTTCCTGTATCACAGGCATCAATTGTACAAGCATTGCCATCATCGGCAATTGTTGTATGTGAAATAAATCCTGTTAATGTATTACAAGCATCTGTTGTACAAACATCATTATCACTAATATTTACAGCAGTATGCGAAATACCTGTTTGGGAATTACAAACATCTGTTGTACAAGCATTGCCATCATTAATATTCACAGGTGTATGAGAAACTATACCGGTTGATGTATTACAAGCATCTGTTGTACAAACATCATTATCATCAATATTTACAGCAGTATGCGAAATACCTGTTTGGGAATTACATGCGTCAGTTGTGCAAGCATTGCCATCATTAATATTCACAGGTGTATGAGAAACTATTCCGGTTGATGTATTGCAAGCATCTGCTGTACAAGCATCACCATCATCGACTGTACCACAATTAGGAACTCCTGCTTCAAAATCACTAAAGTTGTTTAGGCCTGTAGCTTTTATTGTACGATTACTTGCAATGTTATTTGTAACACTACTGATTGTAGTAGTCCAGGTTGAAGGATCAAATTTTTTAATTATGTAATTGGATATAGAACCTCCTGCAGATCCTGAATTAGTTGTATTTGACAAATTAAGTGTAATATCATAGCTAAATGTACCCGGGCTGTTATTTATTGTCATGAACCAATAATGACCTCCCTTAAGTGACTGATTTATCCCCGACACAAAAGTCTCATTCGTATAGGTCGTTGCAACTGATCCCGTAATATTAACCGGGCCGTTTGTTAAATTTACATTTAGCATGTCCAATGTTGCCGGTGTATAAACCGTGGCATCACCAATGTCATATTTAAATGTTGAATTGCCCGCTGAAAAATCTTTCTCGAGGAAACCATTTACATGTCCGCTGGTTCTTGATACGCTACCGGCAGTTCCAATGATAACTTTATTTGCATTTGTCTTGAATATACCCGAAGTAAATGTTAATAAACCGGCTACCGTTGCATTAACACTTCCGCTTAATGAAATACCGCTGCTGTTTAATTGAACGTTATTAAATGTCGTAGCATTACTTCCGCTAATCGTTTGTGCTGAAGGTCCATTAAAAATAACTGTACCGCTGTTATGAATGAATGATCCGCTGTTACTCCAGTTTCCGGTTACAGTAAGGTTGCCTGAAGAAGCTGTTACGCTACCATTTGTAATTGTAAATGCTGCAGACGCTTCGGCAGGATTGGAGTTAAAACTCCAGGCGCCACCAAGACCATTGAAAATTATGTTTGTGAATTTACTAGTTCCGGTAAGATTACCGCCAATGGTTTTATTGATATTGGTTGATGTAAATATTACTGTTGATGGAAACGTAAATATTCCATTATTCTGGAAGTTGCCTCCAATACTGTCGTTAAGAGAATTGGAATTAAATGTTGAATTTGTCTGAATAGTAAAATCATTTTTTACTCTTAATATATTTGAAACCAGCCTTGCAGTTTTTGTATTTGTTGTTGCATCAACAATAAGATTATAAATTGGTGCTGTACTGTTGATATCCAAGGTTTGAGAAGAACCAGTTGAAGAATTACCTAATTGAATTGTTCCCCCTGTAACATTAGAAGGGTTATTATTATTCGCCAGGTTAAGATAATCTGCGCCGCTAAAACTAATATTGGGTTTAACAATTACGATTGTACCTCCGCTCATTGTAAATGTGGAACTTGTAGAACTTATATCAAAAACACCACTTGATGGCGAAATTGCGCCTAACGTTCCACAATTAAATATACCCCCACTTTGGCTATATGAAACAGTGCTAATAGGGCTTATGGAAGAAGGTTGAAATCCGCCGGCAACATTTACAATTCCACCGTCAATAATAAACAAAGATACAGGTGAAGCGGTGCTGTAACGTATATCATCTCCACCAGCGCCATTCCCAAAGTTTGCTGTACCAGAAGAATTTTTAAATGACCCTGTTAATAAAAGATCCCCACCATTTGTCATTGTTACAGTTGAGCCATTATTCCAAAGTAATCCGTTTAGTCCAACTGTTGCATCACTTACTCCCAGAGTATAAGAAGCGGCCACAGAAAGTTTTAAGGTTCCTGAATTAATTGTCAGGGCTCCTGTAGCGCCAATAGTTGATAAAACTTCCAACACATTTCCAACTGCAGTTTTTGTTACAATAAAATTAAAAAAGGCAGTCGTTGAAGTCCCGCTGATAGTCTGTAATGCATTATTACCGTTAAAGGTTACCGTTCCACTCCGTGGATTAAATGTGCCCCCATTATTTGTCCAATTACCGATAAGATTAATTGCAAAATTTGAACTAGTTACATCCAATGTTGCGGCGGTATTAATTGTTAAAAAACCATTTAATGTAGTTGTACCTGCTAAGGATTTTGTACTTGCACCGCTAATAACAAGATTGTTATAATTCGCAAGCATCGAAGCTGTAGAAACAATTGTTTGCGAGCTTGTTGAATTATATTCTATTGTTCCGCTTCCCGGAGTAAATGAAGTTACACTGGCAGTAGAGAGAGTACCACCAATTTGCAATAATCCCCCAAGAGCCATATCAATAGAGCCTTTCTTGTTACCGCTTACACCTATTGTTAAACTTCCAGAAACAGTCAATTGGCTATTTGCATTAAATTTCAATATTGATGTTGTGCTATTCGTTGCTGTAGATAAATTAATTAAAAGTGAACTACAGACTGCATTAGGGACATCTACAGTAAGAGTAAAAGCATTCTGAATTTGAACAATATCAGCTGAAGTTGGCATACCTCCTCCACTTCCGGTTGTAATCGCACTCCAATTTGTGTTGGATGATACAGTGACGGTAGCTGCTTTTGATATATTCAACTGTATACCCGTATCAAGAATAAAAAAGAATAGAAAGATTTTCAGAGAACGATTGAAAACATTCAATTCATTTTTGTTGAATGCAGAATTTTCAGAAGTAGCATCCAAATGTTGCTTAGAGTACCATGTGTTCATTTGATGATATTTAGGTAATTGATAAATTTATAATAATGCGTTATTTTGAATTGTCTTCAATAATGTAATTTAAGTTCGTTTACAACTAAGGAATTGAAATACCAATACCATTTTGAATATTTGGATCTAGAACGAGGAAGTCATCTGCATCTGCAGATCCATCTCCATTTATATCGCTTGTAATATAACCTCCATCTCCAATCTGAATTGATGGATCCAACATCAAGAAATCAGAAAAATCAATTCCACCGTCCTGATTGATATCGCCACTATAAATTGCCCAACCAAAATTATCCTGTGTTTCAGCCATGTTGTTATCAAAGGCCATCGATGCACTGCTTGAGAAATTATAAGTTGTAGTAGGTAAAAATAATACTGGCAATGCACTCCAGGTCTCTACGGAATTACGATGACTAATTTT
>JANLOW010000296.1:0-14666 GCA_031366785.1 Bacteroidota bacterium
TATGAAAAAACTATGGAACAAGAATTTTGGAATTCAAAAATTGATACTAAATCATTTTCTTATTATGAAAAATAAAATCATTTTAACAGGATTATTAATATTTATTCTAAGTAGCTGTTCATCTCTTATTTACCTTCCTTCGTACGAAAAAATAAATGTCAATGAAAATGGTTCTTTTATTCGGATTAATAGTCAAACAAAATCAAGTATTGAAGGGGAATTAATATCTATTGATAGTAATAATATTATTATTCTGAGTGCAAAAAAAAACCTATGCGAAACTATTCCTTTAAAAGATGTGAATCGATTTAATTTAAGATATGCAAAGCCAAAACATTATGGTTGGACAATACCAACTGCAATTATATTACCGGCTATACATGGTGTTTACTCACTTTTTACAATTCCTATAAATCTTATAGTTACAATTTCTGTAACTTCAAGCGGAGAAAACGCTTTTACATACAATAAAAAAAATATCACATTTGATAAATTAAAAATGTTTGCCCGGTTTCCGCAAGGGCTGCCTTCTAACATTGATATAGCAAACATCAAATAATTGGAAAAACATCAAACTTATCTTGTGCATTTCTAATGACAGCAAATTTCAACTTCCGCTTGTAATCCTCCTGTAACCATTTTACATAACTCTCTGAAGTCTTACTGAGGCAACGAGTAAAAACTCTTACACGGAATTCAATTTCTTCTTTCAGTAGGTCCGCAAGGTGAAGTGCTTCATCAATACCTTCGCTGTTTTCTAAGCACATATTAATATGTTGTTCAATCGACCGTTCAATTACAACTTTTGGGCGATGCCCGGTACTCATGGCTAGCTTATGTTCCGCTTTAATATCAAAATCAATAACAGATGATTTACTGAATTTACTTCGTAATTCATCAGGCATTATATATCTGTAATTGCGCTCAATTTCATCGTCACTTTGTATGTCTGCCAGGTATAATTCGGGTGATTTGAATATGCTTTCCCAATCAACTTCTGAATCCCAGAGACCAAACCTGTTTAGATTATTTCCCAGATCAATGACCATGAATTCTTTCTTATTTGGAAGCACACGTGAACCTCTTCCAATCATTTGAAAGTATAATGTAAGAGATTTGGTTGCACGGTTTAAAATAATGCTCTCAACAGTAGGTTCATCAAAACCGGTGGTAAGAATACTGACAGAAGTTAAAATAGCATCAGGCTTTTTCTTGAACCATTGAAGAATTTCTCTTCTTTCCCGGGTATTATGAGTATGGTCCAAATGTTTAATATCGTAACCTGCTTCCTGAAAAGTTGCATAAACATATTGCGATGTTGCAATTCCATTATTAAAAATTAATGTTTTTTTCCCTATACTTTTTTCTCTATAAGCGCTAAGCAATTTATCCTGCATAGCATGATTATTATAGAGCCTTTCTGAAGAACTAACCGTGTAATCTCCATTCCGCCCAACTTTTAATGAAGTCAGTCCAACATGGTAATGATAAGTAACAGCCCTTGCTAAAAATCCCATATCTATTAGTTTGGATATGGATTCGCCCATAATAAATTCATCATAATTATCCTTCATTCGAATATTAATATTCGAACTCAATGGCGTTGCAGTAACTCCGAGTACTACACCCTTTTCATAAAATTGAAATAACTTACCGAATGAATTATAATGGGCTTCATCTACAATCATAAGTCCTACATTATCGAGATTGAGAATTTTAGCTCTTAAACGATTGTTGAGTGTTTCTGCCATGGCGACAAAACACATAAACTCATTGGGAACCGGTAATTCCTTGACAGCACTGTTAATAACCATATTTATTACCCCAAATTCTTCGAGCATTTGTGAAGTCTGGGAGCATAATTCCAAACGGTGGGTCAGAATTAATACCTTTTTCCCTGTAGCAAGAATAAAACGACGTGCTATTTCCGAAAATATGACTGTCTTGCCCCCACCGGTCGGCAACTGATACAAAAGATTATACCGTGCAGGATGGTTTTTAAGCCGCTCAAAGATAACATCTATTGCGCCATGCTGATAATCATATAACTTTTTACCGGTTTTGTTCTCCGGCATATCGAAAGAATCAAATGTATTCAAATGTGTGTCTTTTCTAAAAGGAGTGCAAAGATACTATCAAATTGTAAAAATCATTAATATATGACTTGTTAGTTACTTGCCAAAATATATAATTTATTACTATTTTTCTAAATTCTGTTTACGAAGATATTAAATTTTCAGATTTATAATTAATAAAACATTCACTTTATATAGCATTGAATACTTTTATCAAAAATACAGGTTTCCCGTTTAAAGATACCAATGTAAATATTAAGTAGTAAATCTTCCTTTTCCTATTAACAAAGAATATTTAATAAAACGATTTTAGCAGCAATGAATGGGTTGCTCTTTTGATTTACATTTGCTGCACAACCAATAAAATGCTTTCAATTCCCATTCCTAAGAAAATATAAATAATTTACTCTTTTGAATAAATTGAATGCCCTGCAATTTCCAATTATATATCACAATCCTGTAAATTATGCTTTTTAATTCATTTCATTTTTTAATTTTTTTCATCGTTGTCACATCGCTTTATTTTGCACTTCCATACAAAAACAGATGGTTTCTTCTATTAATAAGCAGCTGTTATTTTTACATGGCTTTTGTTCCGATTTATATTTTGATACTTGGATTTACCATTGTAATAGATTATTTCGCTGGTATTTATATTGAAAATGCAAAGGGTAAAAAGAAAAAATTGTTTTTAATATTTAGTTTGATTGCAAATATTGGAGTACTTGCAATTTTCAAATACTACAATTTTATAAATACCAATCTTACATTCTTGCTTCATGGATTTGCTTTTACGAACCCACTACCCTATTTGTCAATCTTACTTCCTATCGGACTCTCTTTTCATACATTCCAAGCGATGAGTTATACTATAGAAGTCTATCGCGGCAATCAAAAAGCAGAACGACATTTTGGTATATATTCTTTGTATGTCATGTTTTACCCTCAGCTTGTTGCAGGACCTATTGAACGACCACAAAATCTTTTACACCAATTCAGAGAGCGCTACGATTTCAACTATGAAAGAGTTACCAGTGGTTTACGTCTTATGGCCTGGGGTTTATTTAAAAAAGTAGTTATTGCTGACCGGTTGGCTATTGTCGTTGATACCGTTTATAATAATCCCGAACAACACAATAGTTTAACTCTGATTATTGCTACCCTGTTTTTTGCTTTCCAAATATTTTGTGATTTCTCCGGATATTCAGATATGGCTATCGGTGCTGCGAGAGTTATGGGTTTTAAATTAATGACAAACTTTGATAAACCTTATCAATCTAAAAGTATTAATGAATTCTGGAAGCGTTGGCATATTTCTTTATCCACATGGTTTCGGGACTATTTTTATATCTCCTTGGGTGGGAATCGTGTTTCAATACCACGCTGGTATTTAAATCTCTTTCTGGTCTTTTTAGTAAGTGGATTATGGCATGGCGCAAACTGGACCTTTGTCATCTGGGGTGCTTTACATGGATTTTATCTTGTCTTTGCCTTAATAACAAAAGGATTCAGGGAAAAATTAAATAAAATATTTTATCTGGATAGGTTTCCAATCTTTTCAGCATTGACAACATTTGCATTGGTTTGTTTTGCATGGATATTTTTCAGGGCTAACAATGTACAATCAGCTTTTTATATATCGAAACACATTTTTACCGGAATTCCTGATTTAATTTACAGATTACAAAACCATCAGTCTGTATATAAATATTTAGGCTTGAATACAAATGAATTAATCTTATCCGTTGGACTAATACTGTTTCTTGAATCTATTCATTACATTCAAACCAAAATAAATATCTCTGAAATATTTGTACGAAAACCATTGTATTTCAGATGGGCCGTTTATTACGGACTAGTCCTTGCAATTTTATTTCTAGGAGTATACGAAAACCGGCAGTTTATATATTTTCAGTTTTAGTTATGAAAAAACAATATTTCAAATTCCTTTATAAAGTCGGATTAATTTTACTTCCCTTTATTTGTCTTTTTCTTTTATACATATATTTAGATCCGTTTAAAGTTTTAAAAAAATACGAAACTTACTATCAGTCGGGATATCCTTCATACGTAACTTTGGATGTAGATTATGTAAGTACACAAACCTTCATAAATAATAATCCAAAATATAATTACAATGCATTTATATTTGGAAATTCCCGTTCAAGATTTTTTGAAATTAATACATGGAAAAAATATATTCATACTGACAATTGCTTTCATTTTGATGCTTCCGATGAAACATTATTAGGTATTACAAGAAAATTAAAATTCTTAAACAACAATCATGTACCAATTGTTAATGCATTAATTATTTTAGACTATTCCACCTTAAATCAAATAGAAGAAAAGAAAGGTCATTTGTTTATTAGTCATCGGGCTTTGTCAGAACAAAATTGGTTTTCATTTCAATTGGAATTTTTCAAATCATTTCTTTCACCCGATTTTCTAAGGGCCTATCTGGATTTCAAATTTAACAATAAAGTAAAAGATTATATGAAAAATGATTTTTTACTTAACGATGCTCCTATCGACTACAATAATAAATACAATGAAATGAAATTTTCTAATTTTGAAGAAATTATAAAAAAAAATCCAACGGAATTTTACAATGAAAATAAAATGAAAGTGTTTTATCAACGCGACACTATTCAAAAATATTCTCCTGAAGTAATTAAAAACTCACAATTACTTATGCTTAATCAAATGTCGAATATTTTAAAAAGCAATAAAACCAATTTCAAAATAATAATAAATCCCTTGTATGATCAAATGAAATTAAATTTAAATGATATTAACACTTTAAATAATGTTTTTGGGAAAGAAAACATTTTTGATTTTTCTGGAATAAATATTATTACAAACGATTTTCATAATTATTACGAAAATTCCCATTACCGTCCACATATTGCTGATTCAATTATGAAAAATATTTACGAATAGTTCTATAATGATTATTGATTGATTTAACGACAGGTTCAATAAATACCTCATTTTGAAACGGCATTTGTTTAGAATAATTAGTTTAATCAGGTCATCAATGATTAATAATAGTAGTTTTGTTGAAATTAATGCAGTCTTCTTCCTATTCACCAAGATAAAAACCACCTTTGTCTTCAATATTTAACATTATTTTATTAAAAATTTTGATTTTAATAAAAGAGGGACTATATTTGAACAGTTATAAAACAAGAAATGAACTTTTCCCAATTACATCATCATCATTTTCATACTGGCATTCAGGCGAGAGGGAAATGATTTGTATAGTCAAAAATATTCCAAACCCGTCTGAGTAAACAGACGGGTTTTTTTATTCCATAAAACCTGATGTTTACTCAAACACAAAACTAATAAAATGAGTAAACTTAAAATTGCAATTCAGAAAAGCGGAAGACTTAGCGAAAAATCGCTGGAACTATTAAAAGAATGCGGTATAAAATTTTCTAATGGAGACCGCAAACTTAAAACCGAAGCTAAAAATTTTCCTATTGAAATATTGTTTTTACGTGATGATGATATTCCGCAATATGTAGAACAAGGCGTTGCCGATATTGGCATCCTTGGTGAAAACGAAGTTTGGGAAAAGGAAAAAAATATAAAAGTTATTGAAAAATTAGGATTTGCGAATTGCAAACTGTCGCTTGCAATCCCTAAAGATGAAAAATATACCGGATTATCCTTTTTTAACAATAAAAAAGTCGCAACCAGTTATCCGAAAATTCTTCAGAAATTTTTTAAAGAAAAAGGGATTAGTGTTGAAATCGAGGAAATCGGTGGAAGTGTAGAAATAGCTCCCGGAATTGGCTTAGCTGATGCTATTTTCGATATTGTAAGTACGGGAAGCACACTTTTAATGAATGGATTAAAAGAAGTTGAAATTGTTACTCTTAGCGAAGCTGTCTTAATTGGTAATAACAACTTAAATATAGAAAAATTGAAAATTCTTGAGAAGCTACTGTTTCGAATTAAAGCAGTCAGAAATTCTTCAGAGAACAAATACATCCTTTTAAATGCACCGAACGAATCTATACCACATATCATCTCTGTACTTCCCGGAATGAAATCACCTACTATTTTACCTTTAGCAGAAAAAGGCTGGAGCAGTATTCATTCCGTTGTAAAAGAAGACGAATTTTGGGATATAATCGAGCAGCTTAAAAATTTGGGTGCCCAAGGTATATTAGTTGTTCCAATAGAAAAAATGGTTCTATAAATTAAAGATTAATCTTTTTATAAAATGAAAATAATAATAAAACCAAAAAGAAAAGATTGGTTTGATTTAACGAAAAGACCATCAGCCGATGTTAATGCATTAAATAATTCAGTGAATAAAGTATTTACTGATATTATAAAAAACGGTGATTCGGCTTTAAAAAAATATAGTTTATTCTTTGATAAAGTATCTTTAAGTAAATTCAAAATAACAGAGAAGGAAATAAATAATTCATCAAATAAAATCCATGTTAAACTGAAAAAAGCAATTCAACTTGCGAAAAGTAACATTGAAAAATTTCATGCATCACAAAAAGAACAAAACAATATCATTGAAACCATGAAAGGTGTTAGCTGCTGGAGAGAAAGCCGGGCAATAGAAAAAGTCGGAATTTATATTCCCGGAGGAACAGCTCCCCTATTCTCTACTGTTTTAATGTTGGGAATTCCTAGTAAGTTAGCCGGATGTAAAGAAATAATTCTTTGCTCTCCTCCTAACAAAGATGGAAAAATAAGTCCTATCATTTTATATACTGCTTCTGTAGTTGGCATAAAAAATATATTTTGCATAGGGGGAATTCAAGCAATTGGTGCAATGACCTTCGGAACCAAAAGCATTCCTAAAGTGGATAAAATCTTCGGTCCCGGAAACCAATATGTAACAGCGGCTAAACAAAAAGCACAAAATTACGGAGTTGCTATCGACCTTCCTGCAGGGCCCAGTGAAGTTCTTATTATTGCCGACAAAACTTGTATCCCCTCTTTTGTAGCTGCCGATCTACTTTCTCAGGCCGAACATGGTTCAGATAGTCAGGTAATACTATTAACAGACAATGTAAAAATATCACAAAAAATATTTGAAGAAATAAACAAACAATTGAAAGAACTGCCAAGGAAAGGAATTGTTGAAAAAGCTTTAAAAAACAGTAAAAGTATCATCTTAAAAAGTATTAAAGAATGTATTGAATTCAGTAATTTATATGCACCGGAACACTTAATTTTAGCCATGAAAAATGCCAGACGATTTATTCCGGAAATAAATTCAGCCGGTTCAGTTTTTATTGGGAACTTCAGCTGTGAAAGTGCTGGAGATTATGCAAGCGGCACCAATCATACATTGCCAACCAATGGATTTGCCAGGAATTATAGCGGCGTTTCCCTCGATAGTTTTATAAAGAAAATTACATTTCAACATCTTTCTAAAAAAGGAATTCAAAATATCGGTCCGGCCATTGAAATAATGGCTGAGGCAGAACAATTGATAGCTCATAAAAATGCAGTTACTTTAAGGTTAGAAAAAATTAAAAAGTCAAAAGTGATTCCAAATAAAGAATAATATGTTCAAATTTGAATTGACTCGTCTTGTACGAAAAAATATTTTAGGTCTGAAACCTTATTCAAGTGCCAGAGATGAATACACGGGTAAAGAAGGTGTTTTTCTGGATGCTAATGAAAATCCTTTCGGTGAACATAACCGATACCCTGATCCACATCAGAAAGAATTAAAAAAATGTATAAGTAAACTGAAATTTGTTCCCGTAGAAAATATTTTTATCGGCAATGGCAGTGATGAAGTAATCGATCTTACCTACCGCATCTTTTGCAATCCCGGCATAGACAAAGCCATTATCCTTTCACCCACTTATGGTATGTACGAAGTGTCTGCAGAAATAAATCACATAGAAATTATAAAAGTCCCATTAAATAATCAATTCCAAATTAATCACAACCAATTAGAAAAATACTTTTCTGATGAAACCATTAAGTTGATATTTATTTGTTCTCCAAATAATCCTACAGGAAATAATATCGAAAATATAGAAAATTTACTCGAGAAATTTAATGGAATTGTATTCGTTGATGAAGCTTATAAAGATTTTACTGATGAAACTTCATTAATAAATAAAATTAATCAATACCCTAATTTAATCGTATCTCAAACTTTCAGCAAAGCATGGGCTCTGGCAGCCGCACGTGTCGGAGTGGCATATTCAAATAACGAAATCATTACACTTTTAAACAAGGTTAAACCACCTTATAATGTGAGTACACTTAATCAGAAAGCAGTTATAGAGGGGCTTTTGAATTTGTCCGAATTTGAAAAAAGAAAAAAAAATATTTTAGAACAAAAAGAATGGTTAATAAAGCAATTCACAGCTATAAAATCAATTATAAAAATCTATCCTTCAGATGCCAACTTTTTATTGATAGAAACAGCAAATGCTACAAAATTATATAATGATCTGATACATAAAAAAATAATAACAAGGAATAGAAATAACCTCGTTAAAAACTGCATCCGAATTACTGTTGGCAGTCAAATTGAAAATGAAAAATTAATCAATGCATTAAAAGAAATACCGGCATGAAAAAAATACTTTTTATTGACAGAGACGGTACGTTAGTGATAGAGCCTCCCTCCGATCTTCAATTAGATAGCCTGGAAAAACTCGAATTCTACCCCAAAGTTTTCCAATACCTTTCAAAAATAATTGCTGAGTTTGATTATGAATTGGTAATGGTCACAAACCAGGACGGACTTGGAACAAAATCATTCCCTGAAGAAAATTTTTGGCCGACTCAAAATAAAATTATTCAGGCATTTAAAAATGAAGGAATTGAATTCAACGAAGTATTAATTGATAAATCCTTTCCACATGATAATTTACCAACACGAAAGCCAGGGACAGGAATGCTTAAGCATTATATGAATTGTAATTACGATCTTTCCAATTCATTTGTCATCGGAGACCGGCTAACCGATGTGCAATTAGCTAAAAATTTATCATGTCAGGCAATTTATTTTAATAAAGAAAATAATTCTGATGCCATCTTATCAACAACTAATTGGGCGGATATTTATCACTTCTTAAAAGCAAGTCCACGAAAAGCTAAACTTAAACGTACAACTTCAGAGACAAAAATTGAACTGGAAATAAACCTGGATGGCACGGGCAAAAGTTCAATTTCTACCGGATTAGGATTTTTTGATCACATGCTCGAACAAATTTCCAAGCATGGCAATTTAGATTTATCTGTAAAAGTCAGCGGCGATTTACATATAGACGAACACCACACTATAGAAGATGTTGCCATCACTTTAGGAGAAGCTTTTTTAAAAGCACTTGGAAGTAAAAAAGGTATTGAACGGTATGGATTTCTTTTACCGATGGATGATTGTTTATCTCAAGTTGCTATTGACTTTGGCGGAAGGCCTTGGCTGGTGTGGTCAGCAGATTTTAAGCGAGAAAAAATAGGAGAAATGCCAACAGAACTTTTCATGCATTTCTTTAAATCATTTAGCGACAATGCTAAATGTAATTTGAATATTAAAGCTGAAGGAGAAAATGAACATCATAAAATAGAAGCAATATTCAAAGGTTTTGGAAAAGCGATTAAAATGGCAGTAAATAAAACCGGCGATTCTTCCATTCCAAGCACAAAAGGAATGTTATGATCGCTATTATTAAATACAATGCCGGCAATATCAAGTCTGTTGAAAATGCTGTAACAAGATTGGGATTTAAGTGCGTCGTTACGGACAATATTGATGAAATAAAAAGATCTGATAAAGTTATATTTCCCGGTGTTGGGGAAGCTAGTTCTGCAATGAAATTTTTGAAAGAAAAAAAACTAGATCTATTAATCAAAACCCTTCAACAACCAGTTTTGGGAATTTGTTTGGGTCAACAACTGATGTGTAATTTTTCTGAAGAAGGAAATACGGAATGTCTGGGTATTTTTGATACCTCGGTAAAATTGTTTCCAAAAAAAGAAATTATACCCCATATGGGTTGGAACGATTTAAAAAAAATGAATAGTGATTTATTTTTAGGAATTCAGGAAAAAGAAGATGTATATTTCATTCACAGTTTCTATTCTGAAATTTGTGAGAATACAGTGGCAATATGCGACTATATTCTTCCTTTCAGTGCGGCGCTTGAAAAAAATAATTTTTATTCGACGCAATTCCATCCTGAAAAATCATCAGCAGTGGGTGAAAAAATACTATTCAATTTTCTATCAATAAATTCAGGTACAAATTCTGAAAGAAATAATTTAAAATATTGATGAGAATTATTCCGGCAATTGATATTATAAATGGAAAATGTGTAAGGCTCACAAAAGGTGATTTTAACACTCAAATAATCTATAATGAAAATCCACTCGAAGTTGCTAAAGAATTTGAAGCAAATGGAATTGAGTATTTGCATTTAGTAGATCTTGACGGTGCTAAATCGAAGCATATAGTAAACCATAAAATATTAAAAGATATTGCAATTCATACTTCATTAAAAATAGATTTTGGTGGCGGATTAAAAAGTAATGTTGACTTGCAAATTGCATTTGAAAATGGGGCCTCACAGATTATAGGAGGAAGTATTGCTACGCAAAACCCTGAATTGTTTGAAGAATGGATATCACTTTATGGATCTTATAAAATAATCCTGGGAGCAGATTGTATAAATCGTAAAATTGCCACTTTGGGTTGGTTAGAAAAATCGGAAACTGATGTAGTTGATTACATTTCTCAATATGAAATTAAAGGAATTCAGTATGTTATTTGTACAGATGTTGAGAAAGATGGTATGTTACAAGGAGCTAATTGTGCTCTTTACACTGAAATACTTGAAAAGACAGGAGTGAAACTTATTGCAAGTGGTGGAATTTCCTCCATTGAGGATTTAAAAAAAATTAAAAGCATCGGTTGCACAGGAGTAATTATTGGTAAAGCGATTTATGAAAAAAAAATAAGTTTAAAAGAAATACAATCATTGTGTTAAAAAAAAGAATAATTCCTTGTTTAGATATTAAAAATGGACGCACAGTAAAAGGTGTTAATTTTATTGATATTAAAGATGCCGGTGATCCAATAGAATTAGCTCAGAAATACGTTGCTGAAGGCGCCGATGAATTAGTTTTTTTAGACATCACTGCAACAATTGAAAAAAGAAAAACTCTTGCAGAATTAGTAGAAAAAATAGCCAAGCATATAAATATTCCATTTACAGTCGGAGGCGGCATTATTACCCTTGATGATGTTTCAATCATGATCAAATCCGGAGCCGATAAAATCAGCATTAATTCTTCAGCGGTAAAACGTCCGGAATTGATTACTGAAATTGCAGATCAATATGGGAGCCAATGTGTCGTTGTTGCCATAGATACAAAATTCGAAAATAATGAATGGATGGTTTATGTAAATGGGGGAAAGACTCCTACCCTGCTTAAAACAATAGATTGGATTGAAATAGTTGAAAAGTCAGGCGCCGGTGAAATTTTGTTGACATCTATGAACAACGATGGTACTAAAAAAGGATTCGCTTTAGACATAACGAAATTGGTATGCGATATTGTAAATATTCCTGTTATTGCTTCAGGGGGAGCCGGAAGCAAAGAACATTTCAAAGATTTATTTGAGCAGACAAAAGCAAGTGCAGGATTAGCCGCAAGTATTTTTCATTACAATGAAATTCCAATTCCTGAATTAAAATATTATTTAAGAAATCAAAATATTGCAATACGATGAATATAGACTTTAGTAAAAGCAACGGGCTTGTTCCGGTAATTGTTCAAAATGAAGCAACCCTTCAAGTTTTGATGTTAGGATATATGAATGAAGATGCATTATCAAAAACACAAAAGGAAGGAAAAATTACGTTCTTTAGTAGAAGTAAAAATCGTCTATGGACAAAAGGAGAAACTTCAGGAAATTTCTTATTGGTAAAAAATATTTCAATTGACTGCGACAATGATTGTATTCTAATTTTAGCAAAACCTCAAGGACCAACATGCCACACAGGATCTACATCTTGTTTCAATCTGGAGACTTCAAAAGGCTTTCTTTACGAATTGGAGCAAACAATTTCCCAACGAATAGATGACAATGATGAAAACTCTTATACAAATAAATTATATAAGAAAGGTATAAATAAAGTAGCGCAAAAAGTTGGTGAAGAAGCTGTGGAATTGGTTATTGAATCAATCGATAAAAATGATGCTCTTTTTAAAAACGAAGCAGCCGATCTTCTATACCATTTTTTAATATTACTCAAATCCAAAAAATTCAAATTGGAAGAAATAGAAAGCATTCTGAAGAATCGTTCAAAATAATTTCTCGTACTGTGTTGGGAGGTCAATAAATTAGTAAATAATATTCGGATAATTTAATATGCGATTTAGACAATTTTATATATTAATATTTTGCTTGTTTATCAAAACTGAATTGTTCTCAGAACAAATTATTTTTAAATGTAATGTTGATACATTAAGGGAAAATTTAGTGATACCTTGCTATGATATGAAAGTTAAACCCGGGAGAGAAATACTTATATTTAAATATTCCGGAAATATTGATTCATTGGTTAAATATATTTCACTTGCACACAAAAGCTCGATTCCCTTGATTGATGAAAAAACAAATTCTTATACCTGGAAACCTTTACAAGAGCCCTTTTGGTTCTATGCAGACTATGCAGTAAAACTGAAGTTGGAAAAGTTAAATAATTTCAGTATAATTGAAATATCATTTTACTATGCAGAAAAATTTCACGGGAAGAAAAACGATGGTCAAATATTTCCATTTGAAGCACAAATTTTTTACCAAAATGTAGTTAATAAATTAAAAATATAAATAGTAAGAAATAAAATATTTAAAATACTTTTAAATTAACATATAAATTAATTCCTATGAAAAAATCTACATTGTCATTTGCACTAATTTTATTTTCATTTACGAATCTCTATTCTCAATCATGGACCCAACAAAACCTTAACTTTAAGAATATAGGTTCAGGTCCATTAAAAATTTCAATAGCAGATGCAAATACTGCTTGGTGTGTGAGTAGTTATTTTTTAAATACTCATGAATTTTCCAGAACTACAGATGGGGGAAATACTTGGGTCACGGATACTATTGATTCATTACCTCAACGATCAGCATTCACCGGTATAGCTGCAATTGATTCTGTCAATGCTTTTATATGTGTCGACCTTTATGGGTTAGGAGGTGCTGTATTTAAAACAATAGACGGTGGGGCCACTTGGAATCGTTTGGGTACAAATGTTTTGTTTACAGATTCAAATTCATATCCAAATGAAATTTATTTCTGGGATGCAGCTAATGGTATTGTCTTTGGTGATCCTATTGATGTTGGAGGGATTAATGAAATTTATCTGACTTCCGATAGCGGAAAAAGCTGGTCACAGGTTTCTGCACCTAATATTCCTCCAGGATCAGGTGGTACGTTTATGAATTATGGACCAATGGTAGTAATAGATAGTACTATTTGGTTTCAGACTTATTCAGGATATATATTTAAATCGATTGATAGAGGACACTATTGGACTAAAACAGTAATTAATACTGCTATCGGTAGTATTTTCAGCTTATGTTTTTTAGATGACAAAATTCATGGTTTAGCTATTGCTAATGGAAATACACCGCTTGAAACTACTGATGGTGGAAATACATGGTCATTATTTACTCCAACAGGAGTTGGCCCTTGGTCCTTAACCAGAGCTATTCCCGGAACAAATTATTATGTAAGTGTGCAGGATAATGGAACACACAGCTCTTATTCTCCTGATTATGGTCATACGTGGATACCTTTCGATTCTGTTACCTCACATTCCTGTCTCGCTTTTAAAGATATTAATACAGGTTTTGCAGGATCAAAACCAATTAGCACAACTGAAGGAGGAATCTATAAATGGGATGCAGGTATTGTGGGAATAAATCCTCCGGTAACAAATAATCAGAATACTATTTTCCCCAATCCGGTCACTACCGAGTTAACAATAAGAAGTTCACAGAAAATGGATGAGATAAGAATTCTAGATCTTTTAGGAAAGCAATTATTAAGTCTAAAGATTCATAGTTTAGAAATTCCTATTAATGTTAATAATCTTCATACTGGTATTTATCTTATTCAAATAATATCAGATGACAAAATATCAGTACAAAAATTTATAAAGCAATAAGACATCATAACATATTAAAAAAATATGAGGTTATTACAAATAGTAAAAAAAGACCTATTTACTATTGGAATATTTTTAATAATGTCTTTCAAAGTTTACGCTCAATCTGAAAATAAAAATACATTTATTCCTGCCATTGAGGATAATTCAATGTTTATTGAAGAAGCCTATAATCAGGAAGACAAAGTTGTTCAACATATTTCCAATTTTGTTTTTCTACCAAATCTAAAAGATAATTTTCAATACTCTTTTACGCAAGAATGGCCTGCATTTGGACTTGATCATCAACTGTCGTATACCTTTCAGTATATTTCAATTGGTAACGAAGCTGAAATTAATGGTATTGGTGATCTCTTTATTAATTATCGTTATCAATTATCGTATAAAGAAAATTTT
>JANLOW010000320.1:0-3240 GCA_031366785.1 Bacteroidota bacterium
TGAAGTTGTCGGCAAACTCGATACTTTTTGCCTATTCAGCAGGGAAAAAGCCCAACGTAAAATAAACAATGGTATGCTATATTATTATTCATCGTTCGCTACGGCTGTTTACAATTTTACATCCAATAATACAACCATTGAACAATTAAAAGGTTCAGGTAATCTTAGAATAATGGGTAATGAAGTATCACAAAAAATTAGTGACTATGGCAGAAGACTTCATGAGTTGGAGTTTGAATACTTATTATCCAGAAGTGAATTTGAAAAAATTGAAGATCTGAATTTTAAAATTTTTGATGGATTTATTAAAATTCAATTATTTAACTCTTCCGTCAGAAATCAATCAAGGGATACAGCCTTTAAAATAAACCCACCATTGATAAACAATGATTCAATACTCATGAAAGAATTTATAGGTTGGCTTAAATTCGAAGCACGAATTTATTACCAACAAAATACATTTTTTTTGATCCCCTTAAAGCAATCTGCAATAGAGCTGTTGGCATTAATAAAAAAAGAATATCATTTTGATTAGAAACAAGAATCAATTATCCAATAGAAAATAAAAAATAACTTAAAGCAATCATAAAATTAATGCATTGAAATCACAGGTTCCCTACTGGCTATGTCATTAAGTTAAGCTATGGGTAATGTTTTTTTGCCACAAAAACACTAAAACACTAAGAAAAAAACAAAAATTAAATACCAACAATTTTGTGTCTTAGTGTTTTTGTGGCATATCATCCTTAACTTAAAGACATTGCCAGTAGGGAACCTGTGGATTAATTGTACGAAGATTATTTTTGAAACGACATTTAATAACTAATATCAAACCATGGAAGTACACCAACATTCGCACGTAAATCATTCAATAAAATGGAAGAACTATTTATATGAGTTTCTAATGCTTTTTCTGGCAGTGAGTGCCGGTTTTTTTATGGAAAATTTAAGGGAGCATCATGTAGAAAGTGATCGGGAAGAGCAATACATGAAATCACTTTTAAATGATTTAAAAGCTGATACTACAAATATTACAAACATCATTGAAAGAAATATGGCATGGAAGCATAATGCAGATTCGCTTTTCATATTAATGTCATTACCTGACTTTTCAGATAAAATGGTCTCAATTTACTTTTTTAGTAGAAAAATATCCCTGCGGGAATTTTTCTATATGACTGATGGAACTTTAAATCAACTTAATAATGCAGGTGGCTTGCGATTGATTAGCCATTATGATATAGTTGATAGTATTAGCTCTTATAAAAATGTATATGATGACCTTGAAATTGCTCAACAATTAAAAGAACTGCAATTGATAGATTACCGCAATGCCTGTTGCAAGGTGTTTGATGTTCGCGTGTACGAAAAAATGGTAAATGGTTCTTTGGACATTTTACCTCCTGAAGGAAACCCAAAACTAATTTCACAAAATCCTGCAGACATCAATGAATTATTGATGCGTGTACACTATATAAAGAGAAATAATGCAGGACTATTGCGACTACTTGAAAAATTGAAATCAAAAGCAATAAACTTGCAGGCAATGATAAGAAATAAGTATAAACTGGAATAGACTATTATAATAGTATTCAAAAAAAATGAAAAAATAAATCTATAAAATGGAAGCCTCATTCAAAAAGAGAATTTACTCGATTGATTTGTTACGTGGACTGGTTATGATCATAATGGCGCTAGACCATACACGTGATTTTTTTCATTTCGATTCTTTTTTACATGATCCATTAGATGTAAATACCACAACAATCTATTTGTATTTTACTAGATGGATTACTCATTTCTGTGCTCCAACATTTGTTTTTCTTTCCGGTACTTCTATTTTTCTTCAGGGAATGAGAAAAAATAAATCTGATTTAAGCACTTTTCTGTTTAAACGTGGGCTTTGGCTTATCTTCATCGAAATGTTTGTGATCGGATTTGCCTGGACATTCGATTTTACATTTCATGTTTTCATATTGCAAGTAATCTGGGCAATTGGTATAAGTATGTTCTTGATGGGAGCGATTATCCGTCTTCCGTACAAACTAATATTACTATTTGGTTTACTGATAATTTTTGGGCATAACATTTTGGATTATGTCGTTAGTACGCATCAGGGGTTATTTTGGGATGTGCTTCGAAATGGAAATTTTGCATTTCATCCCATGGGTTCTCATCAGTTTATTATTATTTATCCTTTTCTGCCATGGCTTGGATTGATGATGCTGGGTTATTGTTTTGGAAAAATTTATGAGCCTACATTCGATCAGGCCAAAAGAAAAATAATACTATTAAAAACTGGTGCCGGATTAATATTATTTTTTGTGGTATTAAGGTACTTAAATATTTATGGAAATCCATCTCAATGGTCGGCTCAGGATAGTTTTTTTAAAACCTTCCTTTCATTCATGAATGTACATAAATATCCGCCTTCACTCCTATTTATGAGTATTTCCATTGGCCCTGCATTGCTATTTTTGTCACTATTCGAAAATACAAACAACAAACTGTCACGAGCGATAACCGTTTATGGCCGTGTACCATTTTTTTATTACGTACTTCATTTTTATTTTATTCATACTCTTTGCATGATCCTTTTTCTATTAAGAGGACATGCAATAACAGAATCCGTGCAAGGTATTTATGGCATTCCATTCCGTTTCCTGATTACAGGTGAAGGTTATCAATTAAGGATAGTTTATTTAATCTGGTTATTGATAGTAATTTCATTGTATCCATTATGTAAATGGTTCAATGATTTAAAAAACAGAAAAAATTATTGGTGGTTAAGTTATTTATAAATTCCATTACTAAATTTTAAAAAATGAAAAAAATAAAAATCAGTTTATTGTATTTTTGTTTGTTATTCCCTTTTATTTCATCAGGACAAATAAAAAAAAATGGTAGTAAGGGTAAAGTAATAACTAATCCGAACAAATTAGTTGGAACCTGGAAATTAATAGAATTTGCAGACTTCGATTCCCTTACAGGCCAATGGAAATACAGATACGGGAAACATCCTAGAGGTTATTTTACTTATACGAAAAGTAATATTGTTAATCTGAACATTTCTTCGGAAATACCATTAAATATTTCTGAAGATTCAGCCAAACATTTTGATATTAATTTGTCAAATCTAATTGATAATTATTCTTTAGGGTATTTTGGAACATATACCATTGACTTCTCTAAATCTATTGTAACACATCATGTAAAAGGCGGAGCTATCCCCTGGTATAT
>JANLOW010000333.1:0-10513 GCA_031366785.1 Bacteroidota bacterium
TTAATACTTTACCGAAAAATGGATGTATCGCTGTAAAACAAGAAATTGATTTATCAAGCAATTCATGTCCGTGTTGAAATGGTTTTAGATCCGGACGACCCGCTTGATCAACATCCAAATCCCAAGGCTTAAGTTTATCAATTTTCATTTCATTCTTTCTCTCCGTCAAAAGATGATCAAGAACGGGAACGACGCACGTACGAATAGAATTATGAAAACTGATACAATCTTCCGGTGTGTAATCAAATCTGTTAAGCTCAACAAACTTGTAATCGCGGTAGTTAGAAAATCCTGCATTAGCAGCAATCTTTACACGCAACTCTACGAGTTCCAAAAATAAAGCATCCAGTTTTTCACGGTCTTGCAGACGGCGATTTACTATTTTATGATAAACTAAATCCCTATGACTACGATCCGGTTCTTTTAAATGATTGGATGCTTGTTGCAAAGTGAGTGTCTTTCCATTGACTTCTACAGTCATAGCACCGGCAATTTCACCGTATTGCTGTTCTTTAACAGTAAGCTCTGCTTCCAATGGAATATTCTCTTCTCTGAATATCAATATTTCATTTTCAACTTGTTTAATATACAAACTGAATCTTTGATCGAGCAAATGAATACTTGGCAATGCAAGTAGTTTTTTATTTATCTTATCGGCATACGGTTCAATTTTTGGATTTATCTGTTCAACAAAAAATGCATAGGCTTCGCTGAGCGATTTATCCTGCGTATTGCAAGTCATCCGAATGTAAAGCCACCCTGCATGTTCCTCTACTACAGCTTCTATTTCACTGAGGTCTTGCAGCCAATGAAGTAGTTCAGGCAATGTTGAAATTTTTCGGTCAACAAGTGATGAATAAAATGGTTCGAGTGATTTCCAGTTTTCAATATTGAAATTATGAGGAAGGAAATTGCGATGAATTGTTTCGGTAGTTTCGGCAGAATGTATGCTTTCAGTCTTCATTATACTTTTTTACGTGTTCGTGCTGTAGAAGTTTTTGCATTTTCCGGTTTCGGTCCGTGCATTTCATGTTTTTTAGCAAAAGTTTTTTCGGTATCGGCAGGAAGAATTGCTTTATCGTCTATATCAACTTCGGCAGATTCTTCTTTTGAAAAATCAATTTTATCTTTCAATATTTCAAACCAGGCAATCATTTTTTTTATGTCGGATGCATACACTTTTTCCTCATCAAATTCAGGAACAATTTTTTTAAAATATTCCTTTAATTTTTTGGGATCTCCTTTTGGGTCAACTTCTAACTTAGTACCACTTACTTCTTGAGCTTTTTTAAAAACATCACGTAATGGAATTTCACCGTCTTTCGTAAAAACAGAAATATCGGAAAGAGTCATAATGCGCTGATTAGCACTAATCATCGTTCGTTTTCCGTCTTGAAGCGATTCAACAATAAATCCATTTTTATTATTTGCGATAATTTTGAAAAGACCATTCATACCAGGCACTGATATAATTTCTTTTAATAACATAGTGTTTAGTTTTCTTGTGCGAAGATAAGGAAAAATGGGAAACGAGAAGACAAGAATCTAGAATCAAGAGACTGGAATTGGGTGAAATTGGAAGGGAAGGGGTTTTTGTATTTAAATCAAAAACATTTACTTGTCATGCATTAATTTCATGATAAAAAGGGATTTCTTTTAAAAAATTATACGATTGACTCTCGTGATTTATGGTGCAGCAAACAGTTTCAAGACCATTTGTTATTAAAAAATAAAATACTCCTAAAGTCATATTATATCGTGCGGCCTGATCAAAAGCAGTTTGTGTAAGAACAACACCGGGAGCCTTGCATTCAGCTATTAATAACGGTTTTAATTCAGGGGAATAAACAACTACATCTGTTCGACGATAAAGACGATTGACAAGTACTTTTTTTTCAACACTTAACAAAGATTGAGGAAACTTTCGTTCTTTCACCATAAAATGAAGAAGATGCTGACGAACCCATTCTTCGGGAGAAAGCGAAACATATTTTTTTCGTATTATGTCAAAAATTTTCAAGCTTTGTTCCGGAGAATCGGCAGATTGAATTTTGAAGTCATACTCAGGAAAACAGAGCTTTGGAAATTTCACAATTAATTTTTTATACGAATATACTTTTATGAACAGTAAAAAAGAAATAGTAGACAATTGGCTTCCAAGATATACAGGTACAGCATTGGCTGATTTCGGCAGTTACATTTTACTCACCAATTTTAATCATTATGTCAGACTTTTTTCCGAATGGAATAATGTTCCCATCAATGGTTTGGAAAAGCCAATGCAAAATGCAACTTTTAATGGAATGTCAATTATTAATTTCGGTATCGGAAGTCCCAATGCTGCATTAATAATGGACCTCCTTTCTGCCATTCAACCAAAAGCAGTTTTATTTCTTGGAAAATGCGGTGGCCTCAAGAAAAAAAATAAACTGGGTGATTTAATTCTCCCAATTGCCGCTATCCGCGGAGAAGGTACTTCCAATGATTATTTACCGCAAGAAGTTCCGGCATTACCAGCTTTTAATCTGCAAAAAGCTGTATCAACTACAATAAGAAATCATGACCGCGATTATTGGACCGGTACTGTATTTACAACAAACCGGAGAGTGTGGGAACACGATAAAGAATTTAAAAAATATCTGCAAACTACACGCACAATGGCTATAGACATGGAAACAGCAACTATTTTCATTGCAGGTTTTGCGAATAAAATTCCTACAGGAGCATTACTACTCGTATCCGATCAACCGATGATTTCTGCCGGCGTTAAAACAGCAGAAAGTGATAAAATAGTTACTGAATCTTTTGTAGAAAATCATCTTACCATTGGAATTGACTCCTTGAAAGAACTAATTAACAATGGACTTACTGTAAAACATCTTCGATTCTAAAAAATTATGACATTTGAACAGATTCTGGGCGATCTGAAGAAAAAGATATACCATCCTGTATATTTTTTACAAGGTGAAGAACCTTATTACATAGATCAGCTTTCTGATTATATTGAACAAAATATTCTTAACGAAAGTGAGAAAGAGTTTAACCAAACAATTGTTTATGGAAGAGATTTAGATATAATCACTCTTGTCAGTTATGCAAGGCGCTACCCGATGATGAGTAATTATCAGGTTGTAATTGTAAAAGAAGCACAAGACATGAAGTCGCTTTTCAACAAACAAAAAGATGATAAAGATCCTTTCATCGAATACCTTTTAAAACCTACTGCATCAACACTACTCGTCTTTTGTTATAAATATAATAAAATCGATAAGCGTATGAAGGTTTCCAAAACTATTGATAAATCATCTGTTTTATTTGATTCAAAAAAAATTTATGATGATCAGTTGCCGTCATGGATTAGTAAATATTGCCTCAGCACTGGATTAAAAATTAATCCAAAAGCAACACAGATGATTGCAGAAAACTTGGGTAACGATCTTACAAAAATAACCAATGAATTAACAAAGCTGAGTATTAATATCAAAGCCGGACAAGAAATAAGTCCCGAAATAGTGGAAGAAAACATTGGTGTAAGTAAAGAATTTAATATTTTTGAATTACAGAAAGCTATTGGTACAAGGAATGTTCTAAAGGCTTTTCGCATATCCGATTACTTTGCAGCTAATTTAAAAAATAATCCAATGGTGCTTACAATACCACAGCTATATTCATATTTTATGAAAGTATTGACTTATCATCAACTAGAAGACCGATCAACAAATAATGCAGCAAGTGTCCTTGGTATCAATCCCTATTTTTTAAGCGACTACATGAAAGCAGCAAAAGAATATTCGCAAACAATTTGTATTAGAAATATCAGCTTTATTAGCGATTACGATTTACGCTCAAAAGGTGTCAACAATTCTTCGACGGATGAAGGCGCGCTTTTAAAGGAACTTGTTTATAAGATATTGCATTAGGGGTGGGTGGTGGTTATTAGTTTTAAGTTTTTATTCATTAGTCTTTAGTCTTTAGTTATTAGTTACGGGAGAGATTATCATTAAAAATTAAACAGACAAAACAAATAATAATTGAGAACGCTCCAATTAAAAAAAAGTAAATGAACTACTGGCTGATAAAAACCGATCCTGAAACCTATTCATGGGATGATTTAAAAAAAGAAAGTAGTACCAGCTGGGATGGTATTCGAAATTATGCAGCTCGTAACCATATGAAGGCAATGAAAAAAGGTGATAAAGTTTTGGTCTATCACAGCGGCGGAGAATCTGAAATTAGAGGACTTGCAACTGTAACCAAAGAATTTTATCAGGATCCGACTACGGAAGAAATTGCCTGGGTTAGTGTTGGTATAAAGGCAAACAATTCATTTAAAAAAAATGTTTCTTTACAACAAATAAAGAAAAACAGCAAATTGAAAAACATGCTTCTGATAAAAATCAGCCGGCTTTCTGTTTTGCCTGTAAGTGAAGATGAATTCACTACTATTGTAGAAATGTCTGAACTTTGAAATTAATAATTAAATCGATTCTTTAAACTCAAAAGATCCGCCAGTTGGCGGATGACTCCTAAGTGTTGCGTCCATGTGCTGTCCACTTGACGCCGATGAAAATTAGTTGCTTCTAATAACTTCTGTTTGGCGGCAAGTGGACGGCACTCCTTATGCAAACACATTGTCATCCAGCAGGGAACTTGTGAGTTAAAAGAAAATGCTTATTGTATATTCTTAAGTTGTTTAAGTATGTTAAATCTTTTCTAAAACTTGACTGTTAATAACTAACTCCTACATTTGCCATCCTACTTAATTTTATGAAATTTAAACTCACCTTTATACTCTTACTGACATTGTCGTTTACCTCTTGGGCTCAAACAGGTGAAATACGCGGATTTATTTACGAAGAAGCTACTTCGGAGCCGTCTATTTACACCAGTGTTTTTCTGAAAGGAACAAGTTACGGTGCCCAAACAAACCTAGATGGTTTTTTCTCAATAAGCCGAATCCCTGTAGGAAAATATAATTTAGTTGTAACATCAATAGGCTTCGATACTATATATCAATCCATTGAAATTAAAACTGGTGACCTTATTTCTAAAAAGTTTTATTTAAAAAAATCTTCCATTGAAATCAAAGAGATTGACGTTTCTGCAGAAGATCAATCTAAGAAAATAGACACTCGTGTTTCAGTTTATAAAATTACTCCAAAAGAAATTAAACAAATTCCAACAGTTGGAGGAGATCCTGATTTGGCTCAATATCTACAAGTAATTCCTGGTGTTATTTTTTCCGGTGATCAGGGTGGACAATTATATATCCGTGGAGGAACACCGATTCAGAATAAATTATTACTTGACGGAATGATTATCTACAATCCATTCCACAGTATTGGACTTTACTCTGTTATTGATGCTGATCTAATCCGTGGAGCTGATGTATATACAGGAGGATTTAATGCAGAATATGGTGACAGAATTTCTTCCATAATGGATATAACTACCAGGGATGGAAATAAAAAAAGATTGGCGGGAAAATTTTCTGCTAATACATTTACTTCAAAATTAATTCTGGAAGGACCCATAAAAAAAGAAACTGAAAAAGATGAAGGAAGTTCGTCATTTCTATTAACACAAAAGACATCCTACCTTGATAAAAGTTCGAAAATTTTTTATAAATATGTCGATTCACTGGGTTTGCCATATTCATTTAATGATCTTTATGGAAAGGTATCTTTCAATAGTTCATTAGGAAGTAAATTCAATATTTTCGGCTTCCATTACCAAGACGATGTAAATTATTTTCATGTTGCTGATCTTGGCTGGAAATCGACAGGACTTGGAAGCAACTTTGTATTGATACCATCGGGATCCTCAGTTTTAATTGATGGTAATTTCGCTTATTCAACATACAAAATAGACTTAACCGATGAAGCAGGAAAAAAACGATCAAGCCAGATTAATGGATTTAATACAGGCCTAACTTTTAGTTATTTTATGGGGAAAGACGAATTTCGATATGGTGTAGAAGCTGTTGGTTATCGAACCGATTATCAGCTATCAAATATCTTAGGTTCTCCTGTCGGACAACAAGAAAATACGACTGAATTAGCCGCTTTTTTCAAATTTAAAAAGGTATGGGAAAAATTCATTTTAGAACCGGGCTTACGATTGAATTATTATTCTTCCCTTTCAGAATTTTCACCCGAACCGAGGTTAGGATTTAAATATAACATATCTGAAAATATAAGAATGAAAGGAGCTGCTGGATTATATTCTCAAAACTTATTATCTACATCCTCAGACAGAGATGTTGTCAATCTTTTTTATGGATTTCTATCGGGATCAACCAATCTGCCTGATCAATTTAGAGGAGAAGATGTAACATCTTTTCTGCAAAAAGCTAAACACTTAATATTAGGGTTTGAAATAGATTTACCATTCCATATTGTATTAAATGCAGAAGGCTATATCAAAGATTTTACACAACTTGAAAATATTAATAGGGATAAAATTTTTGCTGATGATGGAGCACATGCAGACAAACCAGATGCATTGAAAAAAGAATATGTAATTGAAACAGGTCTCGCTAAAGGAGTTGATGTAACCCTTAAGTATGAACATAGGAGTTTATATTTGTGGTTTGTATATTCTCTTGGCTTCAATAAAAGAAAAGAGGAAACCGGGGATTATAATCCCAGCTTCGACCGTAGACATAATATAAATCTAGTTGCCTCTTTAAAATTTGGTAAAAAAGATTTATGGCAAGCCAATGTAAGATGGAATTTTGGTTCACCATTTCCTTTTACACAAACTCAGGGGTTTTATGAATCCACTCAATTCCCTGATGGCATTGGATCAGATATACAAAATCAAAATGGCAACCTAAGTATTAATTTCTCAGAAATCAATAAAGGCCGCCTTTCTTATTTTCACCGCCTGGATTTATCACTCCAACGAACATTTTTTCTGAGTAAAAACAGTACGATGGAAATCAATGCCGGCGCTACCAATGTTTATGATAGAAAAAATATTTTCTATAGAACAAGAATTACTGATGAAAAAATTTATCAGTTGCCTATTATTCCTAGTTTAGGAGTGAATGTTACTTTTTAAAAATTTGTAGTACTTAAGCTGTATATTTATTAGCTGAGATAATCAGTGGTTTTTCGTTGTTCGTTTTTCGGGAGGAAGCCATTGTTGAATTTTAAACGCAACGACGCAACGATAAAACTCAAAGCTTCGCAAAGTTGAACTATTAATCGCTTACCATTAATGTTCCCGTTGCGAATCGTTGCGAATCGCTGCGAACGTTGCGTTAAAACACCAGCCTATAAATAAACTTAAAGAATTCGCAAAAGAGAATGTGTTATTTAAAAAATCATCCTCCACTCTATTCCCGTTAAGCCTGCACTATTAAATGGAATAATAAACGATCTTGATTTTTTCTGTGCTACTTTATCGTAAGGAAACAATCTGTTTTCTGTATCGACAATTTGCTTACCGCATAAATAACCAATTACAGCGCCGGAAATTAAATCGGATGCCCAGTGTTCATGTTCAATAAGTCTGGTTACACCAACGATTCCCGCTAGGGAATAAAGAGCAACAGGTACTGCTTTGTTTTCTTTGTATTGCTCGCTAAAGACAGTTGCCATGGCAAAAATTGCTGCAGTATGTCCGGATGGAAAAGCATCAAAAGCCGCTACACCACGATCTGAATTATATTTTTTATTGAATTGAGCGAATGGCCCAAACCAATGATTTGAATGATACACAGGATCGTTGTATGTGGCTCCCGGTCTCGTTCTGCCAGTTAAAAGTTTTATCGTTCGTATCCACAAGCCCGCAGTTATCGCGGCCTGACTGGCTAATAACGATGTCCTGAATGCTTTGTAATTATGAAAAGCAATGCTGTAACTTCCATAGCCTGCTAATAAAATATATCCATAATAATCGCCCAATTCTGTAAAATGCGGACTCACTGATTCAATAAATGGATTGTTATCTTTTAAAGGCTTGAAATAATCGTCAATTTTCTGATCGTAATGAAATAAAGAGAGAGTTATTAGTGCAGTTCCACCGAGAGTTATAAAATCTTTTCCTTTCATATGCAATGGAAAACATGCCTGATATCCTAAATTATGAATCAAAGAAGGGAAATAACCTTTAACTGACCTGAAACTCAATACAGAATCCTGCTTTATTTGATTTTTGAATGCACAAAAACTTTTCGAGGAATCATGAAATATATTCCATCTGCTTTCTTGTGCAGAAAGCTTCAGTGAAATAAAAATTATCTGATATAGAATTATCCTTTTCAACAAATTGCAAGAAAGCATAAAATTATTAATCCAATGAAATTTTTTTGTTGACAATGAAAGCTTACATTTGTACCCCGTGTTGATGAAATCAATTTTTCTGGTTTCCCGGCATTTTAATTAACTATATAAACTCTCAACGCGGTGGGATTAGCTAAATATATTTTCGTTACAGGAGGTGTTACTTCCTCATTGGGTAAAGGTATTATCTCGGCTTCACTTGCAAAGCTATTGCAGGCTCGAGGATATTCCGTTACCATTCAAAAACTGGATCCATACATCAATGTAGATCCCGGCACGCTTAATCCCTACGAACATGGCGAATGTTATGTAACCAATGACGGTGCTGAAACAGACCTCGATCTCGGACACTATGAACGGTTTTTAAATGTTCCTACTTCTCAAGCAAATAATGTAACAACAGGCAGAATCTACCAGACGGTTATCAATAAAGAACGCGAAGGAGCCTTTTTAGGAAAAACGGTACAGATTATCCCTCATATTACCGATGAAATAAAAAGACGCATTCAGTTACTCGGCGAAACAGGCAACTTCGATGTCGTTATTACTGAAATCGGCGGAACAGTTGGCGATATTGAATCACTACCTTATGTTGAAACTGTTCGTCAGCTGAAATGGGAATTGGGAAGTGCTGCACTTTCTATACATCTTACCCTTATTCCATATCTAAAAGCTGCAGGCGAACTCAAGACAAAACCCACACAACATTCTGTTAAAGCATTGCTGGAATTAGGGGTTCAACCTGATATTTTAGTTTGCCGAACTGAAAAATCTATCTCCATGGATATTCGCAGAAAGATTGCTCTTTTTTGCAATGTGAATGTGAATGCAGTTATCGAATCCATCGATGCTGAATCTATTTATGAAGTTCCAATATTAATGCTTAAAGAACAGCTCGACAAAGTTGTTCTCTCTAAATTGAAACTTCCATTGCAGCACGAGCCTGAACTTGAACAATGGAAAAATTTTCTTAGCAAATTAAAATACCCGACTTCTGAAGTACGCATTGGTCTCGTTGGCAAATACATTGAATTGAAAGATGCTTATAAATCAATTAATGAATCCTTTATTCATGCCGGTGTCGCTAATGAAAGTAAAGTAAGTATTGAATGGATTCATTCTGAAAAAATTGATTTGGATAATGTTGCATCCAAATTTAATGGTGTACATGGAATATTAGTGGCTCCCGGTTTTGGCGACAGAGGTATTGAAGGAAAAATTACGGCTATACAATATGCCAGAGAAAACAACATTCCTTTTTTAGGAATTTGCCTCGGCATGCAATGCGCTGTCATCGAATTTGCCCGCAATGTACTCGGACATAAATCCGCACATTCCACAGAAATGGAACTAGCTACTAAGTTTCCAGTTATTGATATTATGAAGGAACAAAAAAATATAACTCTTAAAGGCGGAACCATGCGTCTGGGTGAATATCCTTGCGTATTGCAAAAAGGGACAAAAGCTTTATCTGTTTATGGTAAACAAAAAATATTTGAAAGACATCGTCACCGCTATGAATTCAATAACAAATATCTTAAAGAATTTGAAGACGCCGGAATGATAGCATCGGGAATAAATCCTGAAAACAATCTTGTAGAAGTTATTGAATTAAAAAATCATCCTTGGTTTATTGGGGTTCAATTTCATCCTGAATATAAAAGCACAGTAGAAAATCCACATCCACTTTTTGTTCGTTTTGTTAGAGCCGCTCTCGATTTCACCAAACACCCTTCTCAGATAACAACGGGTGGAATGTCTTCAATTAATTAAAACAAGACCACTTCGTCTATAAAATATTAACATTGGCAATTGCTTCTAATGCGTTTACAACTTATTTGAAATTCATTTGAAGAAATTGTTGCATTTATCCTTTTTTTTTAAGATTTTTGGAGTTATTTAAAATTAACAGGACTGCCCCACTAACTCCCCCATCCAACCATAAATACTATTATTTAAGAAAAGACTATGAAAAAAATATACATAAAATTCACCTTATTCTTGCTAATATTGAATTTATGGAGCGTTTCTAAGATTTTAGCACAACCCGGAATTGGAATTTCATATAGATTTTCATCTGCTGTTGGGGTTACAACCTTTCCTGTTGGTATTCCTCCTTTTACCGCTTTCCCTACTACCGATGATGATGCTGTTGCCGTTGTTCCTCCGGGAATGAATTTGAAATTTGGAGGCCGCACCTATCAACAATTTGTAGTTTCTTC
>JANLOW010000351.1:0-8654 GCA_031366785.1 Bacteroidota bacterium
GTATAATTTTCATCATCCATGAAATTTTCATACGTCGGGTTATAAGCAACTCTAGCAACAGGCTTTAGCATTGCATTATTATTCGAAACACCTGCAAGATCATCAAAGAGGTCTATTTTGAAATCAAACTGATAAAGGATATCTGCAACATCTGCAGGAACTTTTGTATTAAATTCAATAAGCTTAGAAACAAGACCCGATTTAATAAATGTTACTGAATAATTTTTTTGAAGATCGAGTACAATTGAAAAACTTCCATTTTCTTTGGATGTTACAATTTGAGGTGATATTCCGTTTCCGGTTACCTGTATAGTTACATCTCCCAAAGGTTTATTATCTTTTTTTATTTTACCCTTCAACTCTACAGTTTGCCCCAATGCGAAATTTGAAATAAATGCAAGTAAGCCAAGAAGCAGTAATCCTTTAAGTTTTTGTTGGAAAATTATCATCACTAAATTAACGTAATTTATTAGTTGTTTATTCTTGTTTTCTATTGTTACGTAATAAATAATAGAAGTTTTACCTAATTTAAGGGTAAAAATCTCAATATAAATATAAAATTGATTTCAATTCATACCCTAAATGTTTTTTTCATACAAACAAAATTAAGATTTCTTTTCAATGAAAAATGTCGTTGGCTATTCTTAAAGATTCTTTGAATGCATCACTATCCAACCCTAAAAATGCAGTTCCTCCGAAATAATTTACTAAGTTTTCTGTTGCAAGATTTCCTACCAATTCATTATCAGCCATCGGACATCCTCCAATCCCTTTTAAAGCAGAATCATAACGAATACAACCACTTCTTTCACAGGCTATGATTTTCTCTTTCCACCTTTCTGGACTGCTATGGATATGGGCGCCAAATTCAATGGCAGGAAATTCGGGAATTAGATTTGAAAAAAGTTCTGTAATATTCTCAGGATTACTTACTCCAATGGTGTCAGCTAGTGCTATTATCTTTATTCCCATTTTAGCCAAATGTTTTACCCAATGGATGACAATATCAGAATTCCATAATTCTCCATAAGGATTGCCAAAACCCATGGAAATATAAACGACAAGTTCTTTTCTTTTTTTGATGCAAAGTGATTGAATTTCTTCAACTCTTTTTAAAGATTCATTGATCGTTGAATTGGCATTTCTTTTTTGAAATTCTTCAGAAACGGAAAAAGGAAAACCAAGAAATGAAATTTCTTCATATTCAGCTGCCTCTTCCGCTCCTCTCACATTGGCAATGATAGCAAGAAGTTTCGTTGATGAATTTAATAAGTCTATTCCTTTTAAAACTTCTTTCGTATCGCGCAATTGAGGTATTGCTTTGGGTGAAACAAAAGATCCGAAATCAAGGGTATCGAAGCCAACCTTCAACAAACTGTTGAGATAAATTATTTTTTTTTCAACCGGTATATAGTCACTCCACCCTTGCATTGCATCGCGTGGACATTCAACCAGTTTAATATTGTTTTTTTCCGGATTCATTTTCTGCCACTAAAAAAATATCTCCTGTTTCAATGAACGGTAGTATTTTAGGTTCTTTAATCTTTATTGATTTTGAGTACAAAAATAGCATCTTTAATGATAAGAGAATCAGATAACATATTTTACGTTTAAGGTTATTTCAAAGACTTCGTTAATTTCAATGTCATGTTCAGCGTTAGAATCAAATAAAACGTGATAAAATCACATAAAAATTGGCTGTTACGGAAAATAAATTAATTTTGCATCCTCATTTATAAACCTATACGCCCAATCATGGCTGAAACATCACAGGATCAAGACTTTATAGTAACAGAAGCACTGGGTAAGACCGAGCATTTCATTAATCAGAACAAAAAAAGCCTGAGTATTATATTCGGAGCCCTAATACTTGCTGTGGGAGGATACTTTTTTTATCAGAAAGTATATGTCGCTAATAAGGAAAATGAAGCTCAATCCCTTCTTTTTTATTCTGAACAATACTTTAATGCAGATTCATTAAAATTAGCAATAAATGGTGATGGAAACCATCCTGGCCTAAAGGAAATTGTTGATGATTATGGAGTAAGTCCATCCGGTAATCTCGCTCGTTATTATTTAGGTATGGCTTATTTGAAGATGAAAGATTACCCTAATGCTATTGAAGAATTGAGAAGTTACGATGCCAAAGATGACGTAACAGGATCTATTGTTTACGGTGCAATAGGTGATGCGAATATGGAGTTAAAAAATTTAGATGAAGCTATTACATATTATCAAAAAGCCAGTTCAGAGAATCCCAATAATTTCACGACTCCAATTATGTTGGTTAAATTAGCTATTGCCCAAGAGTCAAAAGGAAATTATAAAGAAGCAAAGGATGTTTATCTCCGTCTTAAAAAGGATTATTCAAATTCTTCAGAAGGTGCACAAGCCGATAAATATATTGCACGTGCAGAAGCAATGATTAGTAAATAAGTTCTTCATTCGGAATCTGACAGTATTGGTTTTTAATTTTGCTTCAATAAAATTTAGCATACCTATCGTTTTAATTTTCCGAATTTCCAATTTAAAATTTTGTGTCTTCCGACTTAAAAAACCTTTCCTCTATTAATTTTCTTCCGGATGCCTTCGGATTAAGAATCGGAATAGTTGTATCTGCATGGAATATTGAAGTAACAGAAGCAATGTTTCTTGGCGCAAAAGGAACTCTTCTCAATGCCGGGGTAAAGGAAAGTGATATCATCAGACAAGATGTTCCGGGAAGTTTTGAATTACCATTAGGAGCGAAATTTCTTTTAAGTTCAATGAAAATAGATGCAATAATTTGCATTGGTTGTGTAATTCAAGGTGAAACCAGGCACTTTGATTTTATTTGTCAGGCCGTTTCAACTGGAATTATGCAACTAGGGCTTGAAAATAACATACCTGTAATTTTTGGAGTGCTTACAACTGAAACTATACAGCAGGCTATCGACCGCTCGGGCGGCAAACATGGTAATAAAGGTATTGAGTCAGCTGCAACAGCTATTCAGATGGCTTTAATAAAGAAAAGTTTGTGATTATTTTAACAGGGTTAAAAATTTATTTTCGAATTTGTAAAGGAAGCGTTAAAGCTGAATTTTCAGCGCTCAATTTCAGAAAATAATTTCCTTCCATAAGATTGTATTTGCTTAAATCAATCGTTTGGAAATTCAAACCTATATTAGTTTTTGTTTCTGTTAAATTAAATATTTGTCTTCCTTCGACAGAAAATAAATTAATCTCCACTTCTGATTTCTTTTGCAATGAATATCGAATTATAATTTTTTCAGATGCCGGATTCGGAAATATTAATGGCTCGCTTATTACCTTTGTAAAATCAGATACGTTTGTTAAACGAATAGAGTCCTGGTATAAGATCTGTGTAACTTGCGTGTCGATAACTGTTGTATTTATTTGCAATATCGGTAAACCAAAACCGGTTCCCATCCATTTAAATTCATGGCTTGTAACAGCAGGCAATTTAATTCCCTGGTTCAAAGCGGATACATAGATACTATCCTGTTCTGTCAGGGTTGATTTAATACGCAATACATCAAATGTCCCAAAGGGAGTAATTAATGTTCCCCAACCATCAACTTTATTATGTCGCTTCCTGTTAACATGATAATATATACCAATAGTTGATGAAGAAAGATCAATCTCAAATTCAAAAGAAACAGAATCTTCATCATTATATCTTAATGGTAATTTATATATAATATCATGAGGAGTATAAAAAATGGGAACGAGTATTGAATCTATAATTGCTCCCAATCCTGGTTGTTCATATTCTAAAGCCGAATTATAATAGTAATTAAATACATCAGTAAATTCCGAAATACCAAGATTGAAATTATGTCCACGTGATGCATGATTGGCCCTGTTTGTATTTAAAATATTATCAATAAAAAAAAATGATAAAGCAGGATTTGTAGCAGATGAAGGAACCATTGAGTCTATTTGTTGACTACTGCTTTCGAGATTTGAATAATTCCATAAAAAATTTTCACCTGTAGCCGAAGGCTGAATATTATTAAAAGAATTTCCAATACTTAAAACGAAAATATCTCCATTTTTTGGTAAATCCTGTGATCGAAGTGTATCTTGTGCCATCACTTGAAAAGAAAATAAAATAAAAATAATAAATAAAGAATAAGAAACTTTCATAAGTGCTGGCATTAAATTTATATTTTTTTTATTTATTTGAAACCAAATTCCTGAAGAATTATTTTAAAAAAAATCTTATGAATTTATCATAACTTCAAAACGATTCATAACTGTTTTGTTCACACTCATTAATGGTAAACGCACATGCTCTGTGCATATATTCATTACATTCAAAAGTCCTTTAATACCTGAAGGATTGCCATCAACAAAAATATCATGCGTTATTCCTAAAAGTTTATAATGTAATTTTCTTGCTTTTTCAAAATTTCCATTTAATGATAGTCTTACCATTTCGGAAAAATCTTTCGGATAGGCATTGGAGATAACAGAAATAACACCATCACCCCCACAGGCCAATATTGGCAATGAAAGAATATCATCACCGCTGATAATTAAAAAATCTTTAGGTTTTTTAGAAATTAGCTTCATCACCTTTTCCATATTCCCTGATGCTTCTTTTATTCCTATAATATTCGGAACTTCATGAGCAAGCTGAATCGTTGTTTCGGCATCTATATTACTTCCTGTACGGGATGGAACATTATATAAAATAACAGGAACCGGACATTCATTTGCTATCATTTTATAATGTTGGAAAATTCCACGTTGGGAAGGACGATTATAATAAGGAGAAACAGAAAGAATAGCATCGATACCTTCAAAAGTATGGTTTTCGATCGTGCTCAATAACTCTTGTGTATTATTCCCACCTAAGCCCAAAACAATAGGTACTTTTTTTTCGACAATTTCAATTACAAAATCGATTACAGCATTTCGTTCATTTAAGGTAAGTGTTGCCGACTCACCGGTTGTACCAAGGGGAACTAAATACTCAACTCTCCCTTCTATGCATCGTTCAATTAATTTCTTGAATGCTTTAAAATCAATGCTCCCGTCTTTATGAAAAGGTGTCACCAAAGCAACACCGGTTCCTTTGAGTTTGTTTGGATTCATGCTTTCTTTATTAAACGGAGAAAATGTTCAATCTCTTCGATGACTGTACGAATGGGAGGTTCGCCATTAAGCTTTATCATCATATCAAAATAAATTGTATTACTACTACTGTATCTGCCTACTCTAAATCGAGCTTTCGACATGGCCGAAATATACCTTAATGGAAAACATTTTCCGGAGTTAAGATTTATAAGAATATCAAATTTTTCATTAATAAAATTATTTACAATTGGATTAACAGGTATCATCTGAAAATTCACGTCTTTCCGTGTAAAAAAATCCAGGCCGAATTGTGCATATTGACTTTTATGAGTTTCCTTTCTATCTACATAGCCCATAGCAAGAATGTCTTTTTTAAAATTAGTACGGACATTCTTAATATAGTTTTTCACAGAATCAGAATCACTTTCATCAGTCGCATCATAGAGTATGCCGATCTTAGCTGCTTCATCAAAACTTACAATTTCCGGTTTTCGATTGATCTTTTTCATTTCATTAATGAAACGATGATGGCCGAGCCAAACCCGTATATTTTTACTTACTAACATTATTCATTTATTAATTTTAAAAATTCATTTTCTCCAATCACATTAATTTTCAATTTTGAGGCTTTCTCCAATTTACTTGTTCCTGCTTCATCGCCGGCTAATAAATAATTGGTTTTAGAAGTAACACCACTTTGATTTTTCCCTCCGTGCTTTTCAATGAGCAGTTTAATTTCATCCCGGCTGAAATTAGTGAAAGTCCCTGAAACAACAAACGATTTACCCGACAAACGTTCGCTTAATTTTTCAGGAATTGCATCTTTACCTATTTTCATCTTTAAACCGGCTGCTTTTAAAGTAGAAACAAACATTTTGTTAGCCGGTATGCCAAAAAATTCTTTCACACTTTGTGCAATTTTTTCGCCGATTTCTTCTGCTTGCATTAATTCTTCAAGGCTGGCCTCTTCAATAGCCTCTATCGATTTAAAATGAAGTGCAAGTTTTTTAGCCACTGTTTCTCCTACATATCTTATTCCAATTGCATACAATACTCTTTCAAATGGAGTCTTTTTTGATTCTTCAATACCATTTAAAATATTCTGAACCGATTTTTCCTGTAAGCTGATTTTCTTAGATTTTCCTTCATCGCTCAGATATATTTTTTCGAGGCCAATCATATCATCATACTTTAATGAATAAAGATCTGCTGCATTTTGTAAAAGTTTGTTATCGTATAAAATCTCAACTTTTCCTTCACCAAGGCTGTCAATATTCATCGCTTTTCTGCTGATGAAATGTTCGATGCGTCCTTTAATTTGCGGTGGACACCCATTGATATTCGGACAATAATGTTGGGCTTCCCCATCCTTTCGTTCTAGCGGTGTATTACATTCAGGACAATGAGTAATATATTTTACAGGATGTGAATCCGGCTTTCGTTTCTTCAAATCAACTCCGGTAATTTTCGGAATTACTTCGCCTCCCTTTTCCACAAAGACAATATCACCTTTTCGTAAATCAAGTTTTTCTATCTGATCAGCATTGTGAAGAGTCGCTCTTTTAACAGTAGAACCGGCAAGTAAAACAGGTTTAAGTGCAGCTACCGGTGTAATTGCTCCCGTCCGTCCAACCTGATAATAAATATCATTCAGAGTCGTTGAAACACTTTCTGATTTAAACTTATAAGCAATAGCCCAACGCGGCGATTTAGCCGTGAAGCCAAGTTCGTTTTGCTGATCATAAGAGTTTACTTTTACAACGACACCGTCAGTATCATAACCGAGTTTATGCCTTGCTTTATTCCAATGCTCGAGATATTTAAATACTTCCTGAATATCTTTACACAAACTAATATAACCGCTAACTTTAAAACCCCATTGAATAGCTGATTGCATGGCTTCGTAATGCGTTTTGAATGGAATTTTTGCAGAATAAAATGCATATAGAAAACAATCAAGATTACGAACGGCAACTATAGATGAGTCTTGCATTTTAATAGTTCCACTGGCAGCATTACGAGGATTTTTAAGCTGGCGGAGAGAAATTTCATCATCACCATATCCATCTTCTTCCATTTCCTTTCGAATGACCGAATTAATTTTTTCAAAAGAAGTGTGAGGCATTAATATCTCACCTCGAATTTCAAATTCGTCAGGGTAATTATCACCACGTAATTTTAATGGTATGCTTCGAATAGTTCGAACATTGGATGTAACATCATCGCCTTGTACTCCATCTCCCCTAGTTACTGCCTTTTGAAAAATTCCATTTTCGTAAGTTAATCCGATAGCAACACCATCAAATTTTAATTCACATATATATTCAAAATCGCTGTCTAAAATCTTTTTTATTCTTTCATCAAATTCAAGTAATTCATTTTCTGAATAAGTATTACCGAGAGAAAGCATCGGATACTTATGTTTTACCGTTTTAAACTCTTTAGTTATTGTACCGCCCACTCTTTTAGTTGGAGAATCTGGTAAAACTAATGAAGGAAATTTTTTTTCGAGTTCACATAATTCTTCGAGTTTTTTATCAAATTCAAAATCTGAAATGACTGGTTCCGATAATACATAATATCGATAATTATGTTCATCCAGTTCCTTACTCAACATTATAATTTTATTCTTTGCTTCTGATTCAATCATTGAAAGATTAAGAAATAAAAATTAATTAATTATTAATTGCCCGAAACATCCTGTCTTTACCGGGCAAATCCTTTTTAATTTCTGATTCTGAATAACCAAGTTCTGAATGTAATCCGATAATTTCATTTCCCATTCTTTCATTGATTTCAAAATAAATTCGTCCTTCAGGTTTTAAAAAACGAAATCCCCAACTTGACACCTTTCTATAAAATAAAAGCGGGTCTTCATCAGGAACAAATAAAGCAGCAGATGGTTCATAATCAATAACACGCTGATGCATATCTGCTTTTTCACTTTTCATTACATAGGGTGGATTACAAACTATAATGTCAGGATAAATATCCAATGAAATATTCAAAGCATCCATATGAATAAATCTAATTTCAAGATTCTCTTTTATTGCATTATATCTCGCAACTTCAAGTGCTTTTTCGGAGTTATCTAATGCAATAATTTTAATTTCAGGAAATTCTTTTTTAAGAGCCAAAGCAATACATCCGCTCCCGGTGCAAACATCTATAATTGCTGACGGTTTCTTAGGCAATGATTTAATGTCCCTCACTATCCAGTCAACCAATTCTTCCGTTTCCTGTCTTGGAATCAACACATGTTTATTCACCATTAAATTAATACCATAAAACCACGAATTACCCAAGACATATTGAATAGGCTTACCGGTATTAAGTGCTGCTAAAATTTTATCGAATGATTTTATATGATTTTCAGCTAGCCGCTCATTTTTATTAAGGCTAACATCAACCCGGCGGTAATTCATAACATACTCAAAGGCAAGAACCGTAATTTGTTCTTCTTCATTGGGTTCATAGCTTTTAGAAAGCTGCGAACGAAATCTTGAATATACATCTCCAACTGTTTCCACCTTGCAAAGTTGTGAAAAAAGTTGAAAGAAGCAAGAAAC
>JANLOW010000443.1:0-1941 GCA_031366785.1 Bacteroidota bacterium
ATATTTATTACATGTTCTGTTTTTAAAAAAGAAAATGAAGAAAATATCGAATATTTTGTAAATAATTTGCCACTCAAACTTGAAAAATCTGCTTATCTTGAAGGTTATAAATCAGGCGGTGATACTCTTTTCGTTGCAAGATTAACGAAGATTTGATGAAACCCTTGAAATATGAATGGTATTGCTTTGGAAAATGATCTTTTTAAAGAAACCATGCATTGAGTTTTTAGTATAAGTAATGCTTATTATAAAACTGAAAACGTGCGCCTTGTGTTAAACAGGTATTTAGAATGGTCCTTATTACTTTTGCTAGTATGTTCAGGCCAGCTTTTTTCTGAGACCAAAGTTTCTTCGGAAACGGATCTCAAGAAGCGCGCTGATCATTATTTTACCGCAGAAAATTTTGAAGCCGCTTTACCAGATTATTCACGACTTCTAAGTTTATATCCGACAGAATCAATTTATAATTATCGTTTTGGCGTTTGTCTTTTACTCGCAGGAAAAGAAAAAGCAAATGCTTCTACCTATCTTGATGCTGCTACAAAAGATCCTTCTACACCTGAAGATGTCTGGTATTTTCTCGGTAAAAGTTTTATGATCAATAATGATTTTTCAAAAGCGAATGATTCATTTGAAAAATTTAAAAAAATTGCCAACGCTTTAAAACAAAAAAAATATGATATCGATGCCTGTATTCAAAATTGTAAAAGTGGGATAGAACTTTCCAAGAAAAGAAAAAACATAGTAATAACGAATAGTTCATATGTAGGTAGAAATGCCTTTTTTAATAATTACGATTTCAGCAATTCTTCAGGTAAAATTGTAAATGCTGCTGAACAATTCCAAACTGAAATTGATCGCACTAAAGTGAAAGAGGCCGTAATGTATATCAGTGATGACAAGCAAAAAATATACATAGCAAGTTATGGAAAAAAGGAGGAAACAGGGAAAGATATTTATATCATACGTAAAACCCCCGACAATCTATGGTCTGCTCCCGAAAATTTAGGATTTTCTATTAATACATCTTCAGACGAAGATTTTCCATTTTTAGCCAGAGACGGCCGCACACTTTATTTTTCGAGTAAAGGCCATAACAGTATCGGAGGTTACGATATTTTTAAAACTGTTTATAATTTTAATACGAAACAATGGTCGAATCCGGAAAATCTGGGAATGCCTATTAATACTACGGGTGATGATATACTTTTTGTTCCAAATATAAACGGTACCGATGCTGTTTATTCAACTACGGTTGAATCTACCAACAATGCAATTACCATTCGTTCAATTAAAATTCCGGGTGGAATAAATGAAATGGTTACAATTTCGGGTGTTTATATTCCAAAGGATCAGAAAATGAGAAGAGATGCACGAATTTCTATTCTTACTAGCTCTGGTGATGGAATAATAACTTCTGTACACACTGATCCTAACACCGGTAAATATGAATTGGTTTTACAACCCGGACAAAATTATATGATTGTTGTAGAGGGTGGAGGATATCTTCCCCATGCAGAAATTTTTGACCTTCCTTCAGGGATGGTAAATCCTGATTTAAAACAAGTTGTAAAGATCAACAAAGACGATCAAAAAGAAGAATTGTCGCTTCAGAACTTTTTTTCTTCCGAAAAAAATTCAACCAGACCTTATAAATCAATTACGCGATCCTATTCAACAAAAGTAGATTCATCTTCAATGATCAGTGTGAAAATTAACGATCAGATTATTTTTGTTACGGCTCCTTCTCCGGTGAATGAAGAGACAGCAAATACGGAAACAATTTCGGATTCTTCTGTTGAATCAACTTCTATTGAAAGTGAAAATACTTTAATTGAAAAAACATCAGGTGATTCCAGTGCTTTGCCTGAAGTTAAAATTAAAAAAAGAGATAAATCCGATCCTACACTTGAAGAAAGAATTTCAACTGATCAACTAAAG
>JANLOW010000365.1:0-5752 GCA_031366785.1 Bacteroidota bacterium
GAATTTGTATAATCATTGCTTGGAGCATAATCAGCTTGCTGATTTTGGTTTGAATTATCGTTTTGATAATTGCCTGAATTATTTTGGCTGGAATTACTTTCGTTTGTACCCGAATTGTATGATGGTGCTGAAGGAGCCGGCGGAGGAGGTTGATTTTTTGATGAATAATATACATCATCAGCCGAATTGTTACCGGCTTTATTAGTTGATGTACAAGAAAAAGCAGTTACTAAAACGGCTATTCCTAATAGGTTAAGTAATTTTTTCATCTTTTTATCTTTTTACTTTTAATGAAAATTTGATTGACAAACGGATAAGGGTATTTATTTTTACTTTTGTTTCACACTTTTTACAAACACCGTACCACTATTCCTATGAGTAAAGATTTACCTACACGAGCCGATAACTATTCTCAATGGTACCAAGACCTTGTCGTAAAAGCTGATTTAGCTGAAAATTCAGCAGTCCGTGGTTGTATGGTCATTAAACCATATGGTTACGCAATTTGGGAGAAAATTCAATCCATTCTTGATAAAATGTTTAAAGATACAGGACATGTAAATGCCTATTTTCCTTTATTCATTCCAAAATCTTTTTTTACCAAAGAAGCCTCTCATGTTGAAGGCTTTGCGAAGGAATGTGCAGTCGTAACTCACTATCGACTTAAAAAGGATACTGATGGTAATATCATCGTTGACCCTGATGCAAAACTTGATGAAGAGTTAATAATTAGACCAACTTCAGAAACGATTATTTGGAATACATATAGGGGATGGATTCAATCTTATCGTGATCTTCCATTACTTATAAACCAATGGGCAAACGTTGTTCGATGGGAAATGCGAACACGCCTTTTTCTCCGAACTACTGAATTTCTATGGCAGGAAGGTCATACTGCCCATGCTACTGCAGAGGAAGCCAAGGAAGAGACAAATAAAATGCTTGAAGTATATGCCACCTTTGCCGAAAACTTTTTAGCAATTCCGGTTTTAAAAGGAGTTAAAACGGAAAACGAACGATTTGCCGGTGCACTCGAAACATATTGTATAGAAGCTATGATGCAGGATGGGAAAGCTCTCCAAGCCGGTACTTCTCATTTCCTGGGTCAGAATTTTGCTAAAGCTTTTGACGTAAAATTTACAGGCAAAGATGGAAAGCAGGATTATGTCTGGGCTACATCGTGGGGTGTTTCAACACGATTAATGGGTGCGCTTATAATGGCTCATAGTGATGATGATGGCCTGGTATTGCCACCTAAACTTGCTCCATTGCAGGTTGTAATTGTTCCCATCTTTAAAAATGATGAACAATTAAAAAGTATATCAGATGTTGCCAATAAAATAATGTCTGACTTAAAAGCGAAAAATATTTCTGTAAAATATGATGACAGAGATACATTTAAACCCGGTTGGAAATTTTCCGAATATGAATTGAAAGGGGTGCCCGTTAGAATAGCTATTGGTCCACGTGATATTGATAATGGTACAGTTGAAGTTGCCAGAAGAGATACCAAGGAAAAATCAGTGATGCAGATTACAGATATTCATCTTAAGATTGAACATTTACTTGATCAGATTCAGGATAATATTTATAGGAAAGCACTTAATTTTCGGGAAACTCATACTTATACAGCAGACAGTTATGATGAATTTAAAAAACTGATTGAAGAGGGTGGTTTTATTTATGCTCATTGGGATGGAACTTCTGAAACAGAGTTGAAAATAAAAGAAGATACTAAAGCTACTATTCGTTGTATTCCACTTAATAATAAATTAGAAGCCGGGAAGTGTATTTTGACCGGAAAACCTTCGAAGCAAAGGGTAGTTTTTGCGAAATCTTATTAAGCTTCTCCGATGCCGGAATATTCAAATGAAAAAATACTAAAGCTTTTGCAGGAAAAAGTTCTGCTCAAAGAAGAAGTATCGATTAAAACGAAAGCAATTTTTGATGAATTGAAAAAAAATCTTTCGGCTATTGCTATTGACCTTAAATCATCTGTAAAAAATATAAAAAAAGATATTATTGCAAATTATAAAGATACCAGTGACTATGAAGCAGAATTTACTCTTGCAGATGAGACACTTTTATTTGTAATGCATACAAATATTTTCACATTTGATAATTCAAATGAAATTTGGCGGAGCAAATATATTCAAGAAGATACTAAGCGGGCTTTTTGTGGAAAGATTTTTATCTATAATTTTTTGTCTGACAGCTTCCGGTACAATCGTATTAATGATGTAGGTTATTTAATTGCAAGAATCTTTATCAATAAGGAAAATCATTATTTCGTTGAGGGTGGAAAGCAGTTAGGCAATTTGTACAATGATTTTTCAGCGAATGAACTTGATAAAGAAAATTTGCAAAAGATAATTGAATCAGCCATTTTATATGCTTTAGATTTTGATCCATTTACGCCACCATTTGAAGGTATTTCTGAGATTTCAGTGAGGGAAGTATTGGAAGCCAATTTACAATCAAGGATTGCCACGGGTAAACGATTAGGTTTTCAATTAGAAGGTGGTAATATAGAAGGATAAGTTAAAACACCTGTAAGTAGTTTATTATAAGCAATTTTTGAAATTTTCGGAATTTTTTTTAATCAAATTCAGTATTTTAATATAAAAAATAGGCATCCAGAATCTAGAATAAATCACAATTCTTGGCTAATAATTCATGATACTTGATACATGATACTTGATACAATTTTAAGATATCCATGTCTTTTTCTTTGTAAATTTTAAAAAAAAACTACCTTTGCGCTCCTTAATAAAAAGGCCCGTTCGTCTAGGGGTTAGGACATCTCCCTTTCACGGAGGAAACGCGGGTTCGATTCCCGCACGGGCTACATTACGGGACAACTCGAGAATTTCGCTAAGTTGTTCCGTTTTTTTTTGCTGGAAACCCTTGTCAATACTGAGGTATAGGAGAAATGCCTCATTTATTCTTGGGGTTCGACATTTTTTATTCTCAAAAACGATGTTTTCAGGAAAGATCGAACTCAATAAAATTAATTTTCGATCCAAAGAAAGTTCCTGATAAAGAATATCAAGTCGTTTTATATGACTAACTGATCTTTCAACTAGTTCTTCTATATCTTTTTTGTCATCAACCAAATTCGATAAATTATTTTTTATTTGTACCAATTCATTTTCATATTTTGATTTGAGTTTAAAATATTCTTCACTGCTTATTTTTTTATCAGCTAAGAGGTCTTGTAAATTATTTAAACGATTCTGTAATGTAATAAGTTTATCATTTTTGATTTTTACGTTTCCTTTATTACTCTTTGTCTTAACATGTAATGCTTCTTTCAACAATTCAGAGTACAACTTTACTACTTCAACTGATGGAGTCAAGTAACTTATTATTTTTTTCATTTTGTCATTTGCTTCATCAGCACGAAACCGAGTTGATCTGCAATGATTGCAGTGATAATAATAATATTGTCTTCCGGTTTTACTTCTTGATGGGCTACCAGTAAGCCTTGAATTACATTTTGAACAACTTATAATCCCTCTTAATAATAACTCTTCCCGTCTAGTAACTACTTGTGGTCTATTCTTTTTTAACTTATTATCACTTAGAATATTCTGCACGGAATAGAATAGTTCTTGTGAAATAATAGGTTCATGAATAGCATTTACAAAATAAGATGGTTCTCCATTCTCAGATGGAATAAAAATTTTTGAAATGTAAATAGTGTTATGTAATAAAACAGAAATTTTTGATTTGCCAATTCGGATTTGTTTTTCTTCAAGTTCTCTTCTGATTTCTCTTTGAGTTGCACCTCTAGAAACTTCTTCAAAAATGTATTTTACAACATTAGCATTAGGACCTTGTTTTAGTAAGGGTTTATTATTTTCATCTTTGGTATTAATATACCCTATTGGTGCTCTACCTATATACCTTCCTGCTTTCCATGCAGCACGTATTCCTCCAATTACTTTTAATGAACGTCTGTCATTATCTATTTCAGGCAATACTAAGTAACAGGCAAGTATAATTTTATTTTCGGGAACTGTTACATCAAGTGGTTGTTCAATTGCTCTTGGTTCGATACCTAGCTTTCGTAGGATGCCAATCATTTCATAGGCCTCTGCAATATTTCTTGAAAAGCGATCCCAAGTGGTAAATAATAGATAGTCAATCTTTCCTTTATTTGCTTTTGCAAAAGCTAAGAATTCATTAAACCCGGGTCTATTAAAAGTCTTTGCGGAAAAGTCTTCTTTGAAAACCTTGACGATGGAGTAATCTTTCTTTTCACAATACTTTTTAAGTGCGTCAAGTTGGATATCGAGTGAATACCCTTTAGCTTGTTCATCACTTGATACTCTCGACATTAATACTACATTGCCCATTGCTCAATTGAGTTATTGTTTGATTAGTTAATTGCAGTTCAATAATTTTAGTTAGTAAATCATATAACAATTCTACTTCTCTATCGCTGTATTTATTACCGGTGCTTTCTAATATTGTTTTACATTTTTCTTTAGTTAACATGGGTCGCATGTGATGCGACGGAATGCCATTTCGAGGGATTCAATCTTTATGTATACGAGTCACAACTTGTGAGTCTGTTATTTAATAATTTTTTTATTTCTAATGTATAAGTCTTTCTCATTCCTGGATTTTATAATTACTTCTTTATATTCATTCATTCCTAAGATTCTTCTAATCTCTTTGGCTTTATCTTGTAGGATGTTTTTGTCTTTTATATGTACAATTACCAAATTACTTCTTTTTTTGTCATCGAATTTGATGACTAGCTCCGTAAAATCTCCTTTTTGAATTGTCTCAATAACTCTTTGCTCCTGGCTATTTATAAGACCCAACCCTATGGAATATTTTTCTAATTCAGGAGTATTTATAATATCAAGTACAATCTGTTTTAAAGGAATTGATAAATTAGTTTTATTAAAGGTCTGAAATATTAGGTTTGGAAATTTCTCCAGGCTCTTCAATGGTATACAATTGAAGTGAAGACCAACACCGGATTCATCAGGGTAACAAATTAAATATGATTGATAGTTACTAATAAGAAGGTTTAATATCGAACTGGAAAAAATTGTAAAGAATTTCTCAGCAATATCCGAGGCGTTATCAAAGAAAATTTTAAAAGCTTTAAGAAAATATTTAATTTTTAATTTTTGCTCTTTATCAAACGAATTACTCTTTTCAATAAAGAATTCAAATTCCGGATCATTTATAAGAGTTTTAAATGACTCTGAACTATATATAGTTTTCTTAAGTTGAAGTAGATCTTTTATTGAAATACCATATTGTCGATAAGTCTTGAGTACCATTAACCACATGTAATCTATTAAGTCAAGCTTTATCCAACTTTTCTCATTTTCATCTTTGCTTTCCACAAGACCTTTTGCTTTCCAATCATGGTATATCCTGGGCGATATTCCTGTTTTTGATAATGGAATAAGCTTCTCTGTTATTTTAGGGTAGTGCATTAATAGTTTATTTATGGAAGGTTCCAAACTTTCCATTTCTGCGATTAAAGCATTGATAATTTCTTCATTCATAATTTGCAAATATTACATAAAGGTTATATCTTTGATTAAATATCTGTTAAAGGTATTGTTTTATTTATTAATATGCAACAATAATGAGTCATTTAACTACATATTTTCGCATCTGTCCATTTTGTGAAAAGGCTCACATCGTAAAAAACAGAAGCCGTGATTATTGTTCTGACAAATGTTCCGACGATCATTATAATCTCTTGAGGAAATGGAAG
>JANLOW010000369.1:0-23783 GCA_031366785.1 Bacteroidota bacterium
TAAAAAGTATACATTTCATTTCTTAGACCAATACTATTGGCATAATCGGAAATTGAAAAGCTTCCATCAACAACCATTATAGGATAAACTCCCAGAAGATAAATTGTCGCTGATGCATAAGGAACCGTTCCATCTCTATCGCCATGCATACTTACAACAGGAATATCATTTGTGTGTATCCATGTTTTGTCTCCGAGTGCGCCACATAGATTTATGACTGCATTGATGTTTGACGGATAACCGGGATTACCACTGTTTCCTTCAAGGCCTCCGAGTAATGTTGTGTCTATTTCCAAATCTAATTCTGCAGGTTCATTAAGATATGCCAAATGTAGTGCTGTAAAAGCGCCGGCAGAACTTCCGCCTCCGAAAATCATTGATGGATCAATACGAAATGTATTTGTAGTTGCTGCATCTTTCCTGAAATAACGAATAGCCGCTTTCATATCCTGCATTGCAAGAAAAACTTCTTGTTTTGCTGAAGCAGACGTCGGAGGAAATACAGAAAAACCAAGTCTATATTCTATAGAAGCACAAACATAACCACGTTTTGCAAAATGCTGACACAAAGAAACTATATCAGCATCGGTCTTTGTTCCTGCGACAAAACTTCCTCCATGAACCCAAACAATAAGTGGCCTCGCCGTTAAAGAGTCTCCGGCAGGTTCATAAACATCAAGTTTAAGAGTCGTTAAAACTCCACCGGAACTGGTATTTGAACCAAAGGTAATATTAGAAGTTGTTTGAACAGTTTGAAAAACCTCTGTATCGAAGCGTAACGATCCGCAATAATCATTAGACTTTGCTTTCGTAATAAAGGCAAATAAAATGACAGAAAATAATAAGAAATATATTTTTTGAAATCGCATAAATTATCAAGGATTACTAAAACATTTTCATAAGAAAATCCAATTGAAAAAAAAAGCCGGTAAATTACCGGCTTTCAAAATTTATTTTATTAATCTAAAATTACCTGTTTGACAATAGTACCTTTTGTAAATTGAGCTTTTACAAAATAAATTCCGGGAGAAAGATTTTGCCTGTTTATTTCATAGATAAAACTATTATCACCTTTAATAGTTCTAATAACTTTTCCGGCGATATCAGTAATTCTTATTGTTTCTAATTCAGCAACTGAAGCATCTATAGCAATTTTAAAATTACCTGTAGAAGGATTAGGGAATACTTTTACAGATTTCTGCAATTGCAAAGTTTCATTTATGAAAACATTTAATCCTAATGCACGGAACATGCGAGGACAAACATAATTTTGAACAGTATCAATATATGCAAGACCTTTTATTTTACTCATATCAGGATTTGATAAAAGACTGCTTGATGTATTTGTACAAGTAGTATCCCACCATTCCCATGGACCGGCTTCACCTGTTAATGGTCCCGGAGGATCCGGACGCTCTAATGGAAAAAGTCCGTCGATATTGTCATTTATCAAATTAGCACGCGATGTATATGCATCTGTCAATCCTAAGAATCTGAATGAATCATTATTGCCAAGATATGTTGCACGACGCTCGATATCATAGCTGCCACTTACATTTACTACAAATTGTCCTGTTGTAGGAACGATAACCGGACCATACGTATAAGGAGCGAAAGGATCATTAGGAACATGAAAACTTACCATTGGAGCATCTCCTGCTTTCATCCAAGTTGAATCTCCCATTGCACCGCCCATGTTAAAAACAAAATTTACATTGGTACTAAAACCGGGATTGTTTAACATCGGTTGATTAAGACCAACGCCGCCATTACCATCCCAGTCTCCGGAAAGAGTTGTATCAATGTAACTAAGACCTGTTCCTATATTCTGAAATTTAATAAGATTAATATCGTCGTATGAATTTACGGTAGCATAAGCAAGAGCAACATAACCTCCTGAACCCTGACCACCAATAGCTATACGAGTGTCATCAAGTTTATACGGATTACTCATTGTAGCAATTGTTTTACGGAAATAACGCACACATGATTTTGCATCCTGTAAAGCACGATAAACTCCATTGAGTAATGTTCCTGTACGAACATCCTGATCACCTACCGGATTCCAGCCTAATCTGTAGTTCATAGATGCAACAAAATATCCTTTTTTGGCTAATTGCATACACATTTCAACAGAAGCACTATCGCTTTTATCGCCTGTACACTGACCATTTAAAGGAACCGGCAAAAAACTTCCAGTGTGCAAATAAATAATTAACGGACGAACTGCAGCAGTATCACCTGTCGGTTCGTAAATGTCCATCGTCAATGTATCCAATGACGGAGCTCCCGTAATTACGGTAACATTTTTGCCATAAATAACATCACTGGAAACAGTCACCGATGGGAATACCGGATCCAGATAACGTTCCTGCGCACTTAATCCATAACTCACTAGTAAACAAATAATTAGTATTAGTTTTTTCATATTAATAGTTTTTGGTAATTCCATGCAAATTAGGAATTTTTAAAACATTAACTACAAAAAAATTATTCAGAAATATTAACCAAAATTGAAAAATAGGCCAATCTTCCAACAAGAGGGCCGCCGTAAACCTGATAAACTTTATTATTTAAAAGATTTGAAGCGCCGATTTTAAAAGTACTTTTTATAGATTTCATTTTATAGTTTAATTGTACGTCAACTACATCATACGTATCAACATTCCCTGTAAATTGAGGCGAGCCTTCATATCGGAAACCTTGTATCCACTTGTAATTTATATTGAAGCCTGTATTTTTAATATGCAGTTTGAAAATATATGCATCAATATCTCTTGCATTAATTCCGATATTAAATTTATTTACCGGAGTATTGAAAGCAGGAACGAGAGGATCAGACGAACCTCTTCGATCCAGGTAATTATAAGAGTAGTTTGCTGTAAATGCATAAAACTTTTTAAAATAATAATTAAATCCAATGGAACCACCTTGTGTAACAACCAGATCATTGGCATTAGAAGCGATACGATAAACAGTAAATGACTTTAACCTGTTTGTGAACGGAGGATCCTGGAATACAAGCTTAGCACCGATTTTATAACCGATAAAATCGGTATAAAAACTAAAATAATAATTCACATCCATGAATAGATTATTAAAAAGCGTGGCACGATAACCTGCTTCAATCGTTTTTACCTTTTCAGGTTTTACAGGATTTACATTGAAATATTGAATCAGACTCCTGTCGAGATTCGAACTGTTTAAATACAATGGCAGCGATGGTATACTTGCCAGAGAATCATAACCGGTAATATTTCCAAGCAATATCGCCCTGCCGACATTGTAATACAAATACTGATCGGAAAGTGTTGGATTTCTTATAGCAGCTGAAAAAGAAACTCTGAATACATGATTTGACTTTGTAACATATACCGCAGATAATGCCGGAGAAAATAGCATGTTAAAATTATCGTTCTTGTCTAATCTGCCGGTAATATTTATTTTTAATTTATCATCAAAAAACTTTTTTTCCAATCCGAGATAGAATCCAAACTCTTTGTTTTCAATTTTTTTAGAAGCTGTATCGCTGAAAATTGTTCCCTGAGAATTTGGTTTATACATTCTGAAATTTGAACCCACGATTATATCCATGAAAGATGGGGTAAATTTATATTCACCCTGAAGATGGTAGAGTGCAGACTTATCATAGAATCCGGATCCACCTTCTTTAAATGTTTTTCTTGATGTTACCGATTTAAGAAGCGAATCAAAACGTTCGGTGCCGGGTGTAAAAAAAGCTTGATTCTCTACAGACAAAGCACTATTGTTTGAATAATATTCTGCACCATCATGCCAGGCATTTACAGTATCCGAATATAAAGCCATTACTGCATTCGCCTGCGCAGTATCATATGGAAATTGATAAGGAGGAAATCCCGGTAAGTTATGTGCTCTGTTAAAAATGTTATTAAATATCCAAAAGTTTCTATAGTCTTTGCTCCACTGCGCATCATCTTTTGCTGCATCCTGCATTAAGATTGCCGTAAAAACAGCATCATACGATTTACCCGCATTTTCATTGGTCGCATATGCTCTTACAAAAAATTTATCTGCTTGCCTAACTTCAATTCTATTCTGAAAAAAAAGTATATCCTTCAGACTATATCGGTTGTCACCCTGATAAACTGTTGTTCCTGTCCCAAAATTTGAAGCGAGAATTGCCTCTATACTATCAGTTAATTTATAATGAAAAGCAACGGCGGCTTTAAAATTACGTGAATGATAATCGACAATATCTTTTTCTGCATATCCTGCACGATACCATCTTTTAAGTCCGGGATATTGTGCCTGTTGAGATAAACTCATTGCATTATTTGCACCGGTAATATCTTCATCACCGTATCTGTTCACGGCATCATAACCACCGGGATTATTTACCGGGTCTTTGGAATCATTGGATGCGGAAAAATTATTCGCTTCCCAATCATTGGCCTGCATATAAAACATATTCAGCTTGTATCCGAATTTCTGACTGCCGTCTTTGTTTTTAAATACCTGAGCCCAACGCAATGCAGTTTCTCTAAGATTTCTTTCTCCAACTTTTAAAGAGACTTCAAGACCCGGCTTAATAAACGGTGATCGAGTCGTCATGCTTATTACACCATTAAAAGCATTCGGTCCGTAATACGCTGAACTTGCTCCGGCAATCATATCTACTTTTAATACATCCAGTTCTGATGAGCCAAGAAAATTACCAAGCGAAAAATTTAATCCCGGCGATTGATTATCGACACCATCAATTAGTTGAAGGGAACGAACAGGTGATGTGCTGTTAAATCCTCTCGTATTTACAATCGTAAAACCAAGGGACGCGCTCGTAAGATCAACGCCTTTCAGTGACCCTAATGCTTCGTAAAAAGAATTCTGCGGACATTCTTTTATGGCAATGATATCCATCGATTCCACCGTGAGTGGAGCTTCTTTTTGTTTTTCAGAAATACGGCTGCCTGTTACCGTAACATCTTTCAGGTTAATTTCTTTTGATTTTAATTTTACGCTAATTATTGAATTAACATCTGGAACTTTTACTTCTTGCGGCTCAAAACCAATATAAGTTATTACTAGATCATAAGGTGGTTTTGATTCAGTAACAATTTCAAATTTTCCATCAACATCTGTTGTAACTGCATTCGATGTTCCTTTTAGTAAAACGGATGCTCCTATTATACTTTCATTCGTTGATGCATCGCGAATAATTCCGCTGATACGCTGTGCCTGTATTGAAAAAAAAGATATGACTAAGACTAATAACAGAACAAGTTTTCTAATCATATCATTTCAGAGAATTAAGAAAGCAAAGTACAAAGAAAATGCTAAAACGAAATTAAAAAAATGATACTATTCCTTTTCCAGATAAATTATTAAATTTTGAACATTTAAACAAGGAATTAAGAAATTGACAGAAGCACATGTTGCGAACCGTTGCCAAACTTCGCGTCCGTTGCGTTGAAAAACCAACCCTACATAAATAAAACGCAAAGGCGCGACGTTTCGCAAAGTTTCGCAATGAAACCGAATTAAATAATCTCTTTAATAATCATTAAAAATCTATCTGCTTATCACAAGCGCTCCTGCCTGAAAATAAGATTCTATCGTAAACTTATAAAAATAAATTCCCGGTGAAAAATCTGAAGCGTTAAATCGAATTAAATGCTCCCCGGCTTCAAGTTCATTGCTAACAAGTGCATTTACCAGCTGGCCACTCGCGGAAAAAATTCTTAAATCAACAACTTGTTTACTTTTAAGCACAAATGCAAAAACAGCATATTGATTTAATGGATTTGGATAAACATACAAACCGCTGTTTCTTGTTATATCTTTTATACCTGTTCCTCCTCCATCTATCGTTACACTATCACACCTCGAACAATTATTTCCATCCGTAACACAAAGAGTATAAAGTCCGGCAGCGAGGTTTGAAATATTTTGAGACGATGAATTTAAAGGCTTCCAATTAAATGAATAGGGTAACGTACCGCCATTTACTGTTGCATTAATATTTCCATTTAAACATGATGAACATGTTGCATTTGCAATTGAAAAAGAAATATTCAAAGAATCCGGCGACAAAATCGATCCTGATGCTGAAGTAGTACAATTGCGGGAATCAGTTATAAGTAATGAAAATGTTCCCGATGACAGATGAATCGCACTGTCTTCTCTCTGTCCATCCGACCATAAATATGTATAAGGCGGCGTGCCTCCTCCTGCATCTGCATACAACAATCCATTATCTGTGCCGTAACATTTTATATTTTCAGAAAATATCAATGCCGCTAATGGTGGAGGCTCAGGTAATATAAAACCAATTGAATCACGGCAATTATTGGCATCTGTAACAATTACGCTATACATTCCTGATGTCAGATTGTTTGCTAATGCTCCTGAAGAAATATTAGGTGTCCATGAATATGTAATTAAACCACTGCCGCCATTTGCACTTAATAAAACAGAACCATTATTTCCGCCATTACAAGTTACAGTACTCAAGACACTGGCTGAAACAGTTAGTCCAGCCATTCCACCAAGATTAAAATTCGCTGTCTTAGAGCATCCATTAAAATCTCTAGCAGTAACAGAGTAATTTCCAGCAGCAAGGTTTTCGGCAAGTGAATCTGTATCACCATTGGACCATAAATAACTATATCCTCTCACTCCACCGGAAGCTCGAACTGCAATCGACCCATTCGCTTTACCGCAGCTTGAATTCTTTTTATTTACCGAAATTGTAATCGGCGCAGGTTGTGATACCGTGGAAGACGAATTTAATACACAACCGTGTACATCGGAAATATGCAAACTATAATTTCCTGAGCTTAGATTATTAAATGACTGTGCTGTTGCCCCGCCGGGATTCCATAAATAACTAAACGGCGGAGTGCCACCGGAAACATTGGCATTTAAACTTCCGGTAGAAGTGTTGTTACAAATAGCAGGTATCGAAATAATTTGAACTGAAACAGGGGCCGGTTCAATAATATTTAATTGATATTCTGTTACACAATTATTAATGTCCGAAATAGTAATTATATAATTTCCGGGAAATAAATTTGAAGCAAAAGAATTAAAACCTCCGGTAGGTGTCCAAACATAGGAATACGGAGGAGCACCTCCGCTCACATTTAAATTTGCAAATGCATCATTAACTCCGTTACAACTCTCCTGAGTCTGACCGCTTACAGAAACATTCAAACCACTTGCACTTACTATTGTAACAGTATCTTTTGCTAAACATCCTTTTGAATCAATTACAGTTACAATCTGACTTCCTGTATTCAGACCTATAGCTATAGAATCTGTCGATACTGATGGAAACCAATTAAATTGATATGGTTTATTACCATTCATTACATTAGCTTCTGCTGTACCATCGTTGAAATTACATGTTGCCGGCGTAGTAGAAGTTAATAATGTCATTAATGACGGATTGATTACTGTTACAATTGCTGAACCTGTGCAATTAGATGCATCCGTAACAATTACAGTATATGAACCGGCAGATAATTGATTTACTGTCTTTCCTGTTTTACCAAGTGCTGGCCAAAAATATGTCAGAGTCCCTGTACCTCCCGAAGAATTTACAGTTGCCGATCCGTTATTCCCTCCGAAACAATCCGGCAATGCTGTTGATTTTACAAATGAAAATGGTTGAGGTTGAGAAATTGTAAATGACGAAGTTTTTGAACATCCTGCATTATCCGTGACCGTAAGAGTATATAAACCCGAAGGAACAGAATTTAACACAGGTGTATTATTTCCTCCGGGAAACCATGAATATATAAATGGAAACGTACCTCCTGTTATATTAACAGAAACAGAGCCCGATGACCCATTGCATATTGCATTTTGTAAAGTAGAATGAAAAACTAATTGCGTAGGTTGTGGAATATTAATTTGCACCTTCGATGAACAACCTGTCGTATCAAAAACAGTAACAGTATAATCTCCTGAACTAAGACCTGTAGCGGTTGATGAATTTCCTCCTGATGGAAACCAATTGTAACTATATGGGCCTGTTCCTCCGCTTACATTTACACTCGCTGCTCCATCCGATCCGCCATAACATTGAACATTTGAAATTGAAGCTACAGTAATTGTTGGTGCTGATGGATTTTGTATAGTTACCGGAAAAGATTTTGTACATCCTTTGCTGTCGTTCACGGTAACTGTATATGTTCCCTTACAAAGAAATGTAGGTGAAGTTCCGTTTTGCCCGTTTGACCAATTGTAAGTGTATGTCGGACTACCACCTAAAGCATTTACAATTGCACTTCCATTGCACCCATTTCCAGCACATGTACTGTTCGTTGTACTAATATTTAAAGTAATCGGATTTGGCTCTGCAATAATTACAGATTTTGTTTTTCTACAGCCAATGGCATCCTGAAACGTTACGGAATAATTTCCGGCGCAGAGATTAGAAAGCGTATCCGAATCACTACCATTATTCCAAAAATATGTTTTCTGATAGGGTGATGATCCCAAAGCTATGGCACTTCCATCACAGGAAGTATTGCAAGAAGTATTTTGAATACTTGCACTTAAAAAACATGCACAACGTCCCGGGAAATTTGCATCAAGCCATTGCAGCCTGGTATGAACCCAATTTTTCAAATTCTGAATTTCTCCCGCGTAAGTTGTTGGTTGAGGAGAAGGGTTCGGCCAAATGTATGTTCCAAGTAACGGCCATTCCGTAAAATTTCTTTCTTGTGATTCATTTAATAAAGCAGCGACTGAATCTATTACAAAATAAATATGTTGTTCGCTCAAAACATTTTGCCTGTAATTTGTCCAGCGGCATTTAAGTTCATTCGTATAATTTGTATCCTGTAAAAGCCTCTGCCACCAAAATGGAACCTGAAAGCCATCACCAAAACAAGGAAACTGATAAGCCCAGCCTGTAGTATCATTGGCATCACAAATATTGGCATTTCCCCAGGCAATATCATAATCCCAAACAGGTCCAGCTTTAATAGTTTTATTTTTATCCTTATATAAAAATGCACTTATCCGATATGCATCAATATTTTTACTGAGTTCGCTGATAAAAAAATAATCTATCCAGGAACCTTTTCCAATAAAATGGGAATATCCATTGATCGTATCTCTGAAATTCGGTCCGGCTAAAGCATCTTCAAAACTATCTACATAAGCCTGTAAATATGCTTCCTGTGCCGGAACTATACTATCAGACGTTGGATAATCATACATGAAATAAACTGTTTGGCCATTCGAATTTTCCATGGGCGGATAAGAAGATGTCCAACCACTGCCACCGCTGCCGGTAATTTTATCTAGCTTAAAAATATAGCCTCCTGTAATATCAGGCGGTGTAACTTCATTCGGATGCAGGTTTGCAATATCCACACGACCGATATCACGTTTAATGCTTTCAGATAAAATATATATTCCCTGGTATTGTCCGTTTATTACTACTTCAACATAATTAGTTCTTACAGCATAATGTCCCATTTCCCTAGAAAGTTGATAGGTAAGAACGTCTCTACATAAACTTTTGTCTACGTAACTGGCAGTTAATATCCAATCATGTTCTAATGGCATACCGAAAATGCTTACATCTGTTTTTACAGTTCCGGAATTATCCATAGTTTCAAAACTGTAACTTTTTTTTGGATAGATTTGAGAGTGTGAGCCTCTGAATTCTATTCCGATATTACCATTGTATTCATTTGGCGTATCATTAATATGATTTCTTAAACCCGGCCCATTATTAATAATCCTCATTTCAACAATTATTTTTGGATTGTTTATAATTGACTGGCCATTTGTATTTATATTTACAATAGGCAGATTAGAATCGGCAAAAGTATTTGTAGAAACAGAATGTGTATTTAAATTATTTGTAATCTGTGCTTCCGAATATAAACACAAATGCAAATAAATGAAAAATGGAAAGCAATAAATGAAGAATCGGTTCATTATAAAAATCAGCGTTGATTTTTGTTAGTCGTTTAAGAAGGCTGTTAGTATTATAATACAATTTTATTATCCAAAAGTTTATAAAAACCAAGAAAGTGTAAGACTTTGAATGATTCTAATCCAGATTAACCATTACCTGGTTTTTTTCGACCTTATCACCCATACTTACATGAATTTTTTTAATAATTCCATCGGTAGGAGATTTAAGAATATTCTCCATTTTCATGGCCTCCAGGACTACTATTGCATCTCCTTTTTTAATTTTCTGACCGTTTTCAACCATCACATGTAAAACCATCCCCGGCATAGGAGCTTTTATGTCATTTACTTTTTTCCCGGCTACAATATCCAAACCGATTTCTTGTAAAAGAATATCGTATTTATCTTTAAGCTTAACTGTTAATGTCGATTGGCCAATTTTAATAATACAAGTTTTTGACTCTTTCTCAACCATTAAAATTTCAGCAGAATAAGAACGATTGTCAATCAAAATATGAAATTTTCCTTTTTTGTATTCGAGGATGTCTGCCTTTACAGGTCTATTATCAATAAAAATTTCATTTTCTTCACCGGTTATATTAAAAGTACGACCTTTAATTATAGCTTTAAACATCAACAAATATACAAATTGTAATGGGAGTTAGTTCCATACAATTTTATAAACTTAGTGCAGTGTTAAAATGGTAGAATCTTTAAATGGAACACTGATTTATCTTGCATGTTCAACTAAAAAATAACTCCCGACAAAACACTATATTTGGCCCATATGTTTAATAAATATTTTATTCCCCTAATTTGTATTATTCTTTTAGGTTGTAGTACTAAACCACCCATTCATAATCCGGTACCCACCATTGTTTTGAAAAAAGATTCAGTTCCGGAAAAAATAAATTACCGTCAATCATACACAAAATATTTCGACCTGATCCATACGCGTTTAAATGTTTCATTTAATTGGAAAAAGAAAGAATTAATTGGACAGGCCGCAATAATTCTCCGGCCACATTTCTATTCATCAGATTCTATAACATTAAATGCGAAAGGAATGGAAATAAAAGAAGTCGCACTCCTTTCTTCCTATGGAAAACATATTCCTCTTAAATTCGAATATGATTCTCTATTAATTAAAATTCATCTGGATCGAACGTATTCAAAAGAGGAATCTTACACTCTCTTTATTAGCTATATTTCAAAACCGGAACAATTATCAGAAGGTGGAAGCAGTGCTATTAGAAGTAATAAAGGATTATATTTTATAAATGCCGATAGCCTTGATAATGAAAAACCAACAGAGGTGTGGACACAAGGCGAAACTGAATCTAATTCAGTATGGTTTCCAACTATTGATGATCCCGGACAAAAAATGACTCAGGAAATTTACATTACTGTTGATACTGCTTTAACAACTCTTTCCAACGGACTATTAATTTCTTCTACAAATAATTCAGATGGCACAAAAACCGATTATTGGAAACAAAGTCTTCCGGCATCACCATATCTTACGATGATAGCGGCAGGTAAATTCTCTGTTGTTAAAGAAAGGTGGAAAAATATAGAAGTTTCTTACTATGTAGATCCGCCGTATGAAAAATATGCACAAATGGTTTTTGGAAAAACTCCTGAAATGATGACATATTTTTCTGATTTGCTTGGAGTACCTTTTGTATGGGAAAAATATGCGCAAATTGTTGTCCATGATTATATTTCCGGTGCCATGGAAAATACGACTGCAGTCGTACATGGCACAAACATGCAACAAAATTACAGGAAATATATCGATGGCAATTTCGAAAATTATATTGCTCATGAATTATTTCATCATTGGTTTGGCGATTTAGTCACCTGTGAATCCTGGAGTAATATTACATTGAATGAAGGGTTTGCAAATTATTCTGAATATCTGTGGAATGAATATAAATATGGTCGGGAAACTGCCGACTATATTAATAATAATGTGATGACACGTTATCTTTATTCAGCTACGCAAAATGATCCACCATTAATTCGTTATGAATATGAGGATCGTGAAGATGTATACGATGCAATTTCATATAACAAAGGTGGAAGGATCCTACATATGCTAAGGAAATATGTCGGTGATAGTGCATTCTTCGCTTCTTTGCATTTATACCTCAACCAACATATGTTTTCAACAGCAGAGGCTGATGATTTACGTTTAGCTTTTGAAAAAACAACCGGTGAAGATTTAAATTGGTTTTTTAACCAATGGTTCTTTAAAGGCGGACATCCTTCTTTGAAAATTGATTACGAATGGAGCGACAGCCTTTCTCGTGAAACTGTTACAATAAGTCAAAAGCAAAATTTCGCAAACAACATACTCTATAAATTACCTCTTGATATTGACTTATACTTCAATGGAAAAATTGAAAGAAAAAAAATTATCGTAGAAGATGCCATCCAGAAATTCTATTTTACCCTCCCGGTAAAACCTGATCTCGTAAACGTAGATGCTGAAAAATCATTACTCTGCAATAAAACGGATAATAAAACAAGTGCTGAATTTATTTTTCAATATAAAAATGCCCCATTATTTCTTGACAGGTTAGAAGCAATTGATAAAATCGGAAGTAGTTATTCAATTAACACTCCTGAGTCTGCCCTCTTGTTAAAAGCTTTAAGCGATAAATCATACGGAATACGGTTATCTGCACTAAATAATATTGCCGAACTCGCTTTGAATGATTCGGCATCTGTAAAAACGGAAATTATAAAAATTGCTGTTTCAGATTCATTATCCGACTTACGTGAAAAGGCATTGGCTTGCCTTGGTAAATATTTCAGTTATTCTGAATTTTCACAACTTTATGAAAATGCTTTAAATGACAGCTCCTACAAAGTTGTGGCTCGGTCATTTCAAATAATTGGTGAAAAAGATTTACAAAAAGCAAACAAAATTGCACCACTTCTGGAAAAAGACAGCAGCGATGTTATCTATTCCAGACTTGCCGAGTTTTATAGTACTTCGGACGATAATAAAATTGATTTTTATAAAAAAGCTTTTAAATACAGCAATGGATTTTCGCGTTATCAGATACTTAAATATTTAACTAAATACTTAATTGCAAATTCCAATCCATCGATCGTTATAGCAGGGACAAACATAATAATGGAACGTAATAAAAAATCGCCATCAAAAAGATTTCGAACAGCCATTTTTAACTCATTAAATGAAATCGAAACCTCTTTTAAAAATAAAATTCAAAGTTGTGAAAGCGAAATTGAAAAATCATCGGATAGTAAAATTAAAAAAGAAAAAATAAATCAATTGTCAGAATTGAAATCATTACAGAACAAATTACATGAAAGCAATTCTACTAAAGACAAATAATTGATAAAAATATTTAATAATACAATCCTGCTTAAATTTATAATTCAACCATTATTTACTTTCCGTTGAAAAATAAATATTTTATTTATCCATCATTATTTTTTCTCACAACATTTGCAATGGCTGCTCAAACGGATTCAACGAATGGATCCTGGAACTTACAGCTTCGTGCGGATTATGGATTTATCATTGCACACCGTCCGGAATTGGAACCGGTTCAGGAAAAACACTTAAAAGGTTTTGAAGTTTCACTTGCCCGCACCTCTGATGGCCGCAGGGATTGGCAAAACTTATATGACTTACCCGATTATGGAATTACCATTGCTGCATTCGATTTAGGTAGTCCGTCCTATCTAGGTAATGGAATTGTCGTTTACCCATTTGTCGATTTTCCATTAAGCAGAAATCCGAAAAACAAAATTCATTTTAGATATGGCATGGGATTAGGGTATGTTGAAAAAATATTTAATGCCGTAGATAATTATAAAAATGCAGCCGTCGGTTCACATTTAAATGGTGTTATTCATCTGGATTTACACGTAGAAAAAAATATTTCAAAACATTCATCTTTCGAATTCGGCGCCGGAATTACACATTATTCGAATGGAAGTTTTAGCATGCCCAATCTGGGAATTAATATTGCAACAATTAATTTTGGTTACCATCATTCTTTTGGAAATAATTATGCAATACAACACCGGCAAATTTCAGAAATCAATAAAAAAGCGGAATTACATCTCTATGGCGGTGGTTTTATAAAAAAAATTGTTCCTCCTCGTGGTGAAAATTATTTTGCTGCTGTTATTTCAGCATTACATTACAAACCAATAAATCATAAAACTGCCTGGGGAATCGGTGCTGATATCTTCTATGATAATTCTATTTCCGTAAGAATTAAAAGCCGGGAAGAAAAGCAAACAAATGAAATTAATAATTTTCGTTCAGGAGTTTATGGAGCCTATCATCTCACTGTCGGTAAGATGGGAATTATGTTTAATATGGGTTATTATCTTTACAATGCTTATAAATATGATGGAAACATATATCATCGAATCTGTCTAAGGTATTATTTTGAAAAAACATTTATATGCCTTAACCTGAAAACTCATTATGCCCGTGCCGATTTTATTGAATTAGGATTTGGCTGTCGGTTAAGAAAATAGTGAAATGAAAACAAATATAATTATTTTAGTTATTACTGCCTTAACTATTACTGCATGCAAGAAGGATCATCTTCTGGATTGTTTTAAAAGCGCCGGTGAAACAATTACGGAAAACCGGAATATTAATCCCTTTTTAAATATAAATCTGACCGACAATGTTGACCTGATAATTCACACTGATACGACGTACTTTGTTAAAGTTACCGCAGGCGACAACTTAATCAATGGCATTATAACAGAACTAAATAATAACACTCTTTACATCAGAAATGAAAACCGTTGCAATTGGATGCGTAGTTTTAAAAATATTTACATTGTAGAAATTGGCATGAATCAGCCGGAAATAATCCATTACAATGGATCCGGAAATATTACTTGTCCCGATACAATTCGAAAAGAAGATTTCATCTTTGATTCCTTTGGTGGTTCCGGTACAATTAATTTTAATTTTAACAGCAATAAAATACATCTGAACGATCATATTGGCCGTGCCGATATTCATGCTTTTGGTTTTGCAAATGAATCTTATATCTATGTAAACGATGTTGGAGTTCTGGACGCAAGTGGCATGAATTCTAATTATACATATATCACAAACAACTCAACAGGTGATTGTCGTATTAAAGTAAAAGACGAATTAGGATTTGAAATAAAATATACGGGAAATATTTTTTATACCGGAAATCCGCACATCTTCAGTCAAAATTTTACCGGTACCGGAATACTTATTCATTATTGAAGTTTAAAGAACCTATTTTAAAATTCGTTTAAAAAAAAATTAGTAACAATTTTAGATCTGTAGTGAATCAACCGATTTTTGTGATGTAGTCTCAAAATAAAACTACTCTGAGTAATAAGCGATAGATATAACGATCATTCGACATTCGTCACACCATTTGTTTCATACCAACTATCCACTTTAAGGTGAGAATTAAACGAAGCAGCCACAGCCAATTCATCGCAGCGGTTATTTTCTTTATTCTCCGCATGTCCTTTAACCCATACAAAACGAACATGATGGCGCCGATAGGCGAGTAAAAATCTCATCCACAAATCCGAATTCTTTTTTCCGCTGAAGTTTTTTTTCTCCCATCCAAATACCCATTTCTTCTCTACTGAATCAACAACATATTTAGAATCAGAGTGAATTGTCACATGACTTTTCGGATTTTTTAATGATTCCAAAGCAACAATAACACTTAATAATTCCATACGGTTATTGGTTGTGAGCCTGTATCCTTCGGCTATTTCTTTCCGATGACTACCTGAAATCATAACAACGCCATAACCACCGGGCCCCGGATTGCCACGTGAACTACCATCGGTATAAATTTGAATCTGATGACTTGACAAATTGAAATCAATTATTTTATTGCCGCAAGGTAATCATTAAGAAGTTTGAAATTATTTGAAATTATCCAATTTAAGTACGCCCAATTCTTTACCGACTTTCTCAAAAGCAGCAACCGCTAAATCGAGATGTTTCCTCTCATGAGCCGCAGATATCTGAACTCGAATCCGTGCATTTCCTTTTGCAACAACAGGAAAAAAGAAACCGATTACATAAATTCCTTCATCAAGAAGTTTCGCAGCGAATTCTTGTGCTAGTTTAGCATCGTAAAGCATAACGGGTACAATAGGATGTTCGCCGGGTTTAATATCAAAGCCTGCTGCTGTTATTTTTTCGCGAAAGTATTCCGTGTTCTTCCAAAGTTTATCTCGTAATTGTGTAGTTTCACTTAGCATATCGATTACTGTAATAGATGCGCCAACAATAGAAGGTGCTAATGAATTTGAAAAAAGATACGGCCTTGATCGCTGCCGTAACATTTCAATAATTTCTTTTCGTCCGCTCGTAAATCCACCCATGGCTCCGCCCAGTGCTTTACCAAGTGTGCCTGTTATGATATCAATCTTTCCCATGACATTATGATATTCATGTGTACCTTTTCCCGATTTTCCCATGAAACCACTTGCATGACATTCGTCAATCATAATAAGTGCTTTGTATTTTTCGGCAAGCTCACAAATTTTATGAAGTTGGGCAATCGTTCCATCCATGCTGAAAACACCGTCGGTAACAATCATTCGATGGCGAAGTTCTTGCGTTTCCGTTAAAAATTTTTCCAGATCAGCCATATCATTATGCTTGTAACGAAATCTTTGTGCTTTACAAAGTCGTATACCGTCAATAATAGAGGCATGATTTAATTCGTCACTAATAACTGCATCCTGTTCATTCAGCAATGGCTCAAAAACACCACCATTTGCATCGAATGCAGCAGCATACAAGATTGTATCTTCAGTGTCAAGAAATTTTGAAATTTTTTGTTCCAGCTCTTTATGAATATCCTGTGTTCCGCAGATAAAACGAACAGAAGACATTCCATAGCCGTGTGTATCAATGGCATGTTTCGAAGCAGCGATTACTTTCGGGTGCGAAGAAAGTCCGAGATAATTATTTGCACAAAAATTTAGAACATCCTTACCGTTGGTTTTTATTCCAGCTCCTTGAGGAGTGCTTATGATTCGTTCATTTTTATATAATCCTGCGTCTTTTATTTCTTCAATTTCTTTTTTAAGAACCGGCATCAGAGTTTCATACATATCGTTAAGTTTTGCAATTACAAAAATGGAAAAATTAAATGAAACGGACTGACGTTTTAAAAAATCCTGACAGCACGAACTGATGCATTATTGTTTTTACCTGTACCCTGGATAAATCCGCCATTGAAAATTACTTCCCATGCAAATGCACTAGTCATTTCAGTCGATGTCCAATAAGGTGCATTACTAAAACTTCCTATTCCATTAGTTTTTAAATTGGTGTACATGAGTTTTAATTCTTCTTTTGAAGGTAAGAACCAATCACCATAACCGTTTAAAACAAGGCTATCACAAATATCCGCTGCAATTCCCGAAGTTGTACAAGTTCCTATAATATCCAATGTGTTTTGCAACCCTGTGCCTATGGCTGTGCCATCAGCTCCGGGAATTGATGTAGTCTGACAACCCCAAATTGCCATAGTCGTCTGATCATTATTTGCGCAAACCAATCCATGTATTCCGGTGCTATCGAGATAAAAAATAATTCCGCCGGCATAATTTATACCTGTTACTAAAACTGAATTTGTTGTAAAACTTACCTGCTGACCGTATCCTGTTCCATCTTCATTTACCGCATAAGCACGCACATAATAAGTAGTACCAGGAAACAAACCAGTTAAATTACTTGTAAAATCGTAAATTCCCGATCCATTTATAGTCGTTAAATTTGCAACTGTCGGATTTTGTGAAGTACTCCAACAAACGCCTTTTGATGTAATTGTTGATTTCCCATCCGATGAAATTCTGCCGCCTGATACAGCACTGTTTTGATTGATATTAATTACAGGAGTTGTTGTTAATACAGGCAGGGCAACTATACCCGGATCTAAAGCATTTGAATCTTCAGCATCTTTCGAACATGAAGTGAAAAAAAGAAAAATTACAGAAGCTAATTTAAAATACTTCAATAAATGATTTGAATACATGTTTTTTCATGTTTGTTATAGGAATGCAAGATAAAAGAATTTTGCCCAAAAAATGGTTGACTTAAAAATTGAAAATAAAATTCTAATTAACAAATCATCAAAAAACCATTTATTCTAACTAAAAAGTAGAACTAAAATACCTCAAGATTAATATTTGGCATTTTACAAACTGCACATAAATCACATTTATTATAAGTCAACCAATGATCCCGTTCATTATATGGATATTTATTTACATATGACTTCAATTGTATTTTTTGTTTTATCCACAATGATGTAATTTTTGGGTTGTTCGTATAGTATTTAAGTGCTCTAATTGGATATTTTCTCAAATCTTTTCTTGCTATTGGATACCTTGTGATAAGTCGAACACAGACGATATCAAGGTTCTTCTCAAGAGCTAACTGATCATAAATTTCTACGGTTAGTCCATAGCCAATGGTTATAATATCTCCACCCCATTCTCTTTTTAAAGCATAAATTAATTTTTGCCCTGAAGTGGTTATCAGAAGGCGACGGTGGATCAGTGGAGATTCAGATCTTTCAACAATAAAATTATTTTCAAAATAGAAAATATTAATAAAATTATTTTCCTTGGCATCATCTAATTTTATTGAAAAAACTGAATCCTCTAAAACTTTTCGGTGGTATAATTGTTTATTGTAATTAATCCAATAACGAAGATCATTAACCAGTTTTTCATTTTCATTTTTATCCAATGAGCCAATAATATTTGATTCCAATATTTTCTTACTATAATGTTTATAAGCCAATGCATATTGATCTTTTTCAGGTATGTTATGTAAGTAGGATTGCTTTTTTAAGTTTCCTTTTTCAATACTGTCACCGGGAAAGGCAATAATAAAATTAATATCGGTTTTAATATTATAAAGGTTCTCATAATAAAAATGAACATTTTCTCGGGGAAATTTTACATGATTAATCCATTGATTCTCTTTTTTCAAAAGAACAAATCCAGGAACAAAAGGAATGGAAAATTTCGGTTGAAGAAAATTAGTAAATCTGCAAAAATTATTTGCAAAATATTGTTCTCTAAGCCGGCCAATTTCAATGTCATTTTTTCCGGGATATCGTATTTGATTTGGGAAATAGCTAGCTCCACTCCATCCTGATAACAAGTAATCAATCTTTGGCCACTTTGTTTTAATTTCCTTCAACATAAAATTTACAGCAGACTCATGATTCGAATTTAGTGCATCATTAATATTTACTAAAACTTCATCACCGTATTCGATTACAATAACACTTTCGAGTGAAAAACCGATATATGTAATTTTTACATCCTTTATGGAGTAAGTTCTGAAACTAATAGCCTCAGTAATTTTATTAAATCCAAGAGTTTTGAGAAAAGGCTTTATTCCTTTTCTCCACTGAAAAGGAAAATAAATATGAGAAGATTTCTCAAACTCATTTAATGATTCAATATGTAAATGGTCTTCATGGCCATGTGAAATTAAAATCACATCAACAATATTAAAATCAATTTTCTCAGGTGGCAAAGGCCACAAAAACCATTGTTTTGAATAAGTAGGCCCTTTTAACCATGGATCAAATACCAAGGTTAGTTCTCCACATTTAATTAGAAAAGAAGAATGAGCGAGGTATGTTATTGTCATGCGAACTTCAAAACGATAAAAACAAAAGGATATTTTCTTAAATCTCAGCCTTGAAAAAAAGATTTCTTGATTTTTATGATTTAAATCAATATTAATAAAACAAGCATATAAACTGAATTGATATGTTTTATTTAAATACCTACTAATAAAATTTCTAATTTCACCGATCCATTAAAAGTATATGCTAAAACTTATCCTAAAATTATTTTTTGTTTTATTCATTCTTTATTCCGGCAATGCACAAGGCCAGGCAACCGCTGAAAAAAGACCAAAGGGACAACTCTATATTTCCTGGGGTTATAATAAAGACTGGTATTCAACCAGCGACCTTCATTTCAAAAGCAAAAGTAACAATGATTTCGATTTCACTGTTTATGATGCTAAAGCCAAAGACAAACCAAGTTTCAATAGAATATTTAACTCAGCGATTTCTATTCCGCAATTTATCTACAGGGTGGGTTATACTTTTGCGCGGCATCCGAATATGGGAATTGAAATTGGTTTCGATCATGCGAAATATATTATGACGCGAAATACCGTTCTTCATGTAAAAGGAAAAATACACGAAAATTATATTGATAAAGACACCTTGGTTTCATCCGACTTTTTACGTTTCGAACATACAAATGGTGCAAATTTTTTAATGGTAAGTTATTTTCAAAAGCGCAGGATTTTCAATAATTCTTCCGGGAAAAGTGAACTATTTGCCATTTTAAAACCCGGAGCCGGAATTGTAATCCCTCAAAGTGAAGTTGCCCTTTTTGGTGTCGACCAAAACAATAATTATCACATTGCCGGATACGTTGTAGGACTGGATCTTGATTTAAGATATGAGTACAAAAAGCATTTCATAATTGAAACGGGTTTTAAAGGTGTTTTTGCAAATTACATGGATGTTCTTTCCGTCGCTGATTCAAAAGCCAATCATCATTTTTTTTGCTTAGAATGGTTAATATCTATCGGTTATCAATTCTCAATCTAGACATTGATTTTTTTCGTAAAGATGTTAAATATGATTTATTTAACAAAATGATTAAACATTGAATTAATCAAAATATTAATTTATATTTTTCGCATTAATTAATGTAATCAATTGTCAAAGTTGTACTTTAGGCCTCTATGCTTTACGCTGCTGCGAGAATTATTTTACGCTATCGTTATATTACACTCATTGTTCTTGTAACATTAACCGGTGTGATGGGTTATTTCGCAACGAAAGTAAAACTTAGTTACGAAGCTGCACGCATTCTTCCCCTATCAGATTCTACTTATTCTCAATATCTGAAGTTCAAAGAAAAATTCGGTGAGGATGGAACCGTTATGGTTATTGGTTTTCAAAGTGACAGCTTGTGGAGGCAAAAAGTTCTTGCCGGATGGTACGATTTAACCAATAAGATAAAAAATATCGATGGAATTCAGGAAGTGGTTTCTGTTGCACGTGCTTTTCATGTATTACGAAATGACAGCCTGCATAAACTCGATTTCAAACCATTACTCACCTTCAGGCCCGACAGGCAAAGTCAAACAGATAGCCTCCGCGAAGAGTTCAGCCGTTTGCCTTTTTACCAGGGATTATTATATAATGATACTACGAAAGCCACATTAATGGCAATCACATTTGATCAAAATAAAATTAATACACGAGGGCGTATTGAAATTGTCGGGCAAATAAAAGAAATGAGTGAGAAATTTTCTTCTGACCATCATATTACACTTCACTATTCCGGTTTACCATACATACGAACAGCTGTATCACAGAAAATTCTTTCTGAGATGAAGATGTTTCTTTTTCTCGCACTTTTTGTAACAGCATTAATCTTACTTGTTTTCTTCAGAAGTTTTTATGCAGTTCTTTTTCCAATGCTCGTTGTAATCTTCGGAGTTATTTGGTCATTCGGCACACTCGAATTATTCGGTTTTAAAATAACAATACTTACGAGCCTTATTGCCCCGTTAATAATTGTTATCGGAATACCGAATTGTATTTTATTGCTGAATAAATATCAGCAGGAATTTTCAAAACACGGAAATAAAATTAAAGCACTTGCCCGTTCCATTTACCGCATTGGTGTATCAACTTTCTTTGCTAATGTCACTACTGCCATTGGTTTTTTAGTGTTTTCTTTTACACACAGCGACGTACTCATTGAATTTGGTATTATAGCATCAATAAATGTTATGCTTACATTTCTGATATCGCTTATCCTCATTCCTATCGTTTTCAGTTTTCTTCCTCCTCCATCAACAAAGCAAATAAAACATCTCGAAAGAAAATCATTAAACATTTTTCTTAAAAAAATAGACCGATGGGTACATTCTTACCGCATTAGAATTTACGGAATTGTAACAATCATTGTCATTATAAGTATTTTTGGGATGTTGAAAATTACATCTGTTGGTTACGTAGTCGATGATCTTCCTAAGAAAGACATCATCTATCGTGATTTGAAATTTTTTGAAAAAAATTTCCGTGGCGTACTTCCATTTGAGATCTCCATTGATACACGTCAGCCGAAAGGAGCACTTGAATTAAAAAACCTTTACAAGATAAACCGTATTCAGAAAATTCTTGCCAACTACAAAGAATTCAGCGAGCCTGTTTCTGTTGCTGAAGGAATAAAATTCTCCTACCAGGGTTTACAAGATAATGATCCCAAGTATTATATTATTCCTAATGTTGAAGAAATGGGCAGACTTTCAGGATATGCAAATGCTATGAGGGGAAATCAACGAATGTTTCGTTCGATAATCGACAGCACTCAACAAGTAACTCGTATAAGTTTTCAGATTGCTGATATCGGTTCTATTAAAATGAAAAAACTTCTTTCCGAAATCCGGCCACGCATAGACAGCGTCTTTCCTTCTTCAGAATACGATGTCAGACTCACCGGAAATTCAATAATCTTTCTAAAGAATAATGATTACCTCCTTTTAAATCTGAAAGAAAGTATCCTTCTGGCAATACTGCTGATTGGAACTGTTATGTTTTTTCTTTTTATGTCGTTTCGAATGGTAATTATTGCACTTATACCAAGCATGACTCCACTTCTTTTAACTGCTGCAATGATGGGCTATTTTAATATTGCTCTTAAACCTTCTACAATTTTGATTTTCAGTATCGCTTTTGGAATTGCCAGTGATGGAACCATGTACTTCCTCACAAAATACCGTCAGGAGTTGAGAAAACATGGCGGCAGTATTTCGAAAACGGTTTCATTGGTGATTCAGGAAACAGGCCCAAGCATGATATACACAGCTGTAATTCTTTTTGCCGGATTTTTTATATTTACAGCTTCAAGCTTCGGTGGAACTTCTGCTCTTGGTATGCTCATTTCTATAACCCTTCTTCTTGCGATGTGCAGCAATTTGATTTTCCTTCCGACATTATTACTTTCTCTTGAAAAAAGAATTATCACTCGTGCTTTCCTTAAAGAACCATTAATACAAATTTTTGATGAAGATGAAGATGTGGAACTTCAGGACCTAGAAGTACGTAGGAATACACTTTGAAAAAAATATCTAATTAAATTGTATGAAAGGTATTATTCTCGCCGGTGGCTCCGGCACTCGCTTACACCCGCTAACTCTTGCAATGAGTAAACAGTTAATGCCTGTTTACGATAAACCAATGATCTATTATCCATTGTCTGTGCTTCTTACAGCTGGTATCAATGAAATAATGATCATTTCAACTCCGCATGATCTTCCGTTATTCCGTCAACTTCTTGGCGATGGAAAAAAACTCGGATGTAATTTTTCTTATGCCGAACAATCTGTTCCCAATGGCCTTGCTCAGGCTTTTGTTATCGGCGAAAAATTTATTGGCAAAGACAAAGTGGCTCTAATCCTCGGTGATAATATTTTTTATGGAACAGGTTTACAACAATTGCTACAAAGCAATATCGATCCCGATGGAGGAATTGTATTCGCTTACCATGTCAGCGATCCTGAAAGATACGGAGTAGTTGAATTTGATATTAATAATAAGGCCATCAGCATCGAAGAAAAACCTGAAAATCCAAAATCAAACTATGCAGTTCCCGGATTGTATTTTTATGATAATTCTGTAATCAATATTGCAAAAAACCTCAAACCCAGCGCTCGTGGTGAGTATGAGATTACAGATGTAAATAAAGAATATCTAAAAGCAGGAAAATTA
>JANLOW010000381.1:0-3582 GCA_031366785.1 Bacteroidota bacterium
CTTCCATTCAGCAATCTGATTGCGGTGCAAATCAAATTTCAAGGCAAGTTCATTAAGCGTTTCGCGTTCAGAAATTGCCTCTAGTACAACTTGAGATTTAAATTTAGATGTAAATTTTCGACGGTTTGTTTTCATTATTAAGTGATGCATTCTTTATCCATTATCAAAACCTGTTGATCACAGTTGAGGTTAAATACAGATAAAGAACAATGCGACTTTTATTAAGAACCCTAAAGATGATTAGTCGTTTTTTAAGATAATTACCCATTATAACCGATGGTAGATAAAAGCAACATGTGGTTAAAATAACTTAACAGATGGTAAAAGGAGTAAAAAAGTCCCTTTAAATCGCAATTTCAGGGGTTGAAAAATTCAATCATGGAAATGGCGTTAAAATCAATGGATTGAAAAGAAGAAATGCTGAACCGAAAATATTAATGATTGAAATGTTAATTAAGATTTGACATAAAATTACTATCCTGTTTCTTAAAAAATGTATCCTACACTAAGTTTTGCACTAAACGGAGTCCCAGGTGTGAAATGAAGTTCATCCACTGATTTTGTCTCGTTATATAATCTTGATTCAGTATCAAACTGCGCTTCATTCCATTCGATGTTTGTAATATTCTCTACTATCACTCCAATTTTGTAATGTTTTGTTTTGTAGTTAGCCGAGAAATCAAAAATATTATATCCGTGTGCTACCACAGTATTGCTTTCATTGGCGGGACGTTCAGCGAGATAACGGTAACGGATGCCGGTTTCAAAACCATTTTTAAATTTGGCTGTTAATCCGCCGGCTGAAGTCAATGTAGGTGCTAGTGGAATATAAAAATCGGAGGCTATTTCACTACCATAAATTTTATTTATGAAACGGTTTTTAGAAAGATTCAGATCGGCATCCGCATATAACCAGGATGACAACTGATAGCGCAGGCTAACGTCAATTCCCATTCTACGGCTTGGTCCTTTGTTTTCTGTTGTTCCGTCGTCACCCACGTATACCAATTCATTTTCTAAATCCATCCACCAGAAAGCAATCGAAGCAACGAATCTGTTTGATAGATGAAACAATGTTCCGATTTCCGCACCCGGTGCTCTTGGTAACTGGTGTTGGGTTGATTTCTGAACAATAGAACGCGCATCATTACTGTGATAGCCACTTCCTGAATTTAAGAATAGTTGAAGCCGGTCGGTTGGTGAATAGATTAAATTAAATTTTGGACTTATGATTGTTTGGTAATTAAAGCCAGAATAATTCTGGTGAGAAGAATCCGTTGGTAGTAAATCATCCACATCGAAAGTAAAATAATCGAAACGTGCACCAAGTTCGATTCGAAACTGGTCACTGAAACGAAATACCTCATTCGCATAAATTCCGTTTGATCGTTCATGAACAATTGCATGCGCACGGTTTTCTAAACGTACACGTTTAACAGCATGCCAAAGTTGATTTTCAATGTCATCAGCACGATAAGCAATTCCGAGAGTAAATTTATTGTTCATATCTCCCAATTTATGTCCAATTGTATAGTGTGCATTTAAACCTCGAACGGTACGAAAATCATCCTGTTCAATTTCATCACCATTTATTGGATCGTCTAAAAAGAAAGTAAAATTTGAGAATAATTTAAACCGGTAATTACTTGAGTAAACCTGTGTTTCAAATTCGGAACTTTCAATTTGAGTATGATAAATTAAATTGATATTGTTTCGCTGGGTTGTTCCGCCTTCAGAATTATCTATACTTCCAAATCTGGAAATAGATCCTGACTTCACTGCCCGCTCAGGAACCTGGCCTGAAGCATCCCATGAAGAACCAAATCCTGAAACAGAAAAATGAATATGACTGTGATCTGTAACGGCTATTGTTGTTTTCGAAAATAGGTTTACTCGTTTAAAATTTTGACTGTTCTGGAAATACCCACGGTTGTTAATGACATCGGCTGCGATATAGGAATAAATATTATCGCCGATGTGAGGCATTTTTAATAATGCTAGCTGACGATTGGCTGTAATATTATTTGCGTCAGGGACATATCCTGATTCCAACTGAATGAGGTTATTGTCAAGGGAATCGACAGTTTTGAATTGCACTGCAGCGCCTGTAGCGAAATCACCGTACTTTGGTGAATATGGACCCTTGAAAATTTCCATTCCTTCTACGGTTTCAGGAATAAGAAAATGCAAATCCTCATAACCTTGCCCATGTCCGTGACTTGGCATATTGACCGGCATTCCATCGACAAAGGTTGCTACATCAGTTCCATGATCGCAATCAAAACCACGAATAAAAATTTGTTCCGCTTTACCGCCACCGGCATGTTGAGCAATGAATAAACCTGGTACAAGACGCAACATATCATGCGCAGAATTTTTTGGGCGACTGTCAAAATCAATATTACTTAAATATTTGGATGATGCGGCAGAGACAGGTCTGTCAGATGCAATTTCAACAGAAGATAAACCGATAGGATGGTAAATAAGATTTACATCCAACTGTTTAGTTTCGCCTTCTAAAATAGTAGTCAATATTTTTTGGCTTTCATAACCGATTTTATTTAAGTCTAACGTATAAGATCCCGCTTTGAGAGCTATAAAACTGAAATTCCCTGAAACATCGGAATGTGAATGACTGTTACTTTGCTCAATACTTACTACAACATCTTCAAGTGGCAAATTGGAGTCTTTGTCTTTGACTACACCTTTAATGGTAGCCGATTGAGCAAAAACACTTATATTGATAATAATTAATAAAAAGGCAAGACCTTTTTTAATGATTGACTTGTATATTGAGACCATAATTTAATTTTTGGAAATTGATAATATAGTGATTGATGCAGTTTACGTAAACTGTTTTTAATTTTCTAAATAAAATATGAGGGTTTACAGAAATGCAGATTGCGCTATCTGAAAAGAAAAATCAGGTGAACTTTGGAGGCGGTGCCGGGTTATTCCTGAATATTAATGAACTTTTTTCCAGGTAATTACTAAATAACTTCCTGTTTGACTTAAACAAGAAAATCGAAAAATCTATTTTGGAAAAATCATCCAGATATGAAAAAGAACTTGGAATAAGGGAGTCTGAAATTGGTACGTTAGATTTTTGGGGACTGTTATGTTCCGCCATGTCTTTTAGTACAAGAAGAATATTCGTTCGAGGAGACAAATTCTTTACTTTTTCTTTGTGAGAATACTCCCAGATAGTTTTAGATATAAAGTTGTAAATTACCGGAACATACGGGTATGCAAAGGAATACAAGTAATAAAAAATTAACGTTAAAGCAATTATTTTCTTCATTCCCTTTTGTTCAAAAATTGAATCTTTTAAGGAATATACGGCATTAAATATCTTTTGGTTTTAGATATATTAAATATACTTAAAAATATTTTCTATAAATGTTTACTCATAATTTCAATAAATTCCTCCTTCTTCCTACGTGAAATTTCAGCAACAGAACTATCGCTCATTTGTACAAAGTAACCATCAACCCGGCTGAATTTTTTTACGTGTTTCAGGTTGATGAGATGTGAATTATGCGATCGGAAAAAATTTTTATCGGCAAGAAGTTGTTCGTACTC
>JANLOW010000383.1:0-2536 GCA_031366785.1 Bacteroidota bacterium
CCTTCACGGTGAGGTAATGAAAAACGATGAGCTTTTATTCGTGGATTAATAATCACACAACACAAATACAACGGATAAATATCCGTCGAAGGGTTATGTTTTTTTTATTTTTATGAAATGAGCAAATACGGCGCAGCCTGGGTTGAAAAGGTTGAGGTGTTTCCAACTTCTTTCATCTCAATTAAAACATTTATCTTTCACACAATAAAAAATAATTCAGGACACACTCCTTCGAAGTGTAGTTTTTTTTATTTTAAGGATGTAATCATGTCTCGCACAGCGGGCTACCATGGAATCCTTATGCACACGGGCTTTCGCTAAAAGGTTCCTCCGAGCGGGGGTTAATGGGTATTTCCGACTCGCAGGCAGGCGATTTAATTTTTTAATTTTAATAAATAAATATAGCTTGTCACATCAAATCCTAGAGAAACTTCATTTCCAAATCTTTTATCATACGTTTTCTTAATTTCATTATCTCCTAATTCTCCTCGAATTGAAAGTAACAGCATTTTATCATTATACTGAGAAATTTTAGTTATTTCATTTTTCGAAGAATAGATTTCAGTTATTTTATTAGTCATTAAATCAACTGATTTCAAATAATATTTTACTTTGTCCCAATTGGGCTTCCCAAAATTATCATTTGGGAGATCCCTTTCTACATAAATGAATCTTCCATTTGTTAAAGTAGAAGTTTCTTCAACATTTTTGATTGAAAGATTCGTTATTAATTGTTCAGATTTATTTAAAAGGGATAATTTAAATAATTCTTTCTTTGTACCTACACTTTTGATATATAATATCTCATCTGTTTCTGGCTGATATTGATAAGTCATAATCGAGAAACTTCCTGTTTTATATTTTTTAATAATTTTACTTTCGCCTGATCCAAAAATATATTCCATCCAATAAGTATTTATCATTTTTTCTGAACCATAAGAAATTGTATAAAATAGTTTTTTATTTGTGATAATTAAATTGCCAACACTATTTGATGATGAATACCAATTAGTAAATAAAGTATCAATAAAATTATTATATATATTGTAACTTATCAAATAACTTTTCCATTGACCAAATATTCTCATTTCATCTAGAGAATTACTAGTTTCAAGTAATACGTGTGAAGAGTCTAACCAACCAATGGGTGGTGTAATTGTATTGTTTTGGAGTATTATTTCCTTCCCAGTTTCAAAAAATTTAAGTCTCACAGAACTCCCCAATATCATACCTTTTTTGATATCTGCATCTACTCCACAGTATAATAAACAGTTATTCTCGGAATTATATTCACCTAGTGTTGCAAATAATGTTTCTGTATTAATTTTATCAAGCATTTCCTGAGCACAGGAAAATAGGCAAAACATAATAAAAATAAATAAAATAATTCCTTTTCTTGGCATCTCTATTTTAATTCAAAAGTCTTTGAGAATAACCCTATATTAATAGTAATTGAAGTTTGATTGATTTCTACTTTATTTAATCCAAGAAATCCAACATCGATTCCAGATATTTCAATTGTAATTTTATTAGTATTCAGAGTCTTAAAATTAAAAGTTGCTCCATCCGAAATTTTAAGATTCAAACCTGGAAGTAAATTAATTTTAATTTTTTCTGAATTAAATGTGCTTAAAGAAATATTATTACTATTCTGTAGTGTGACGGTATTAATACCATTTAATGATTTCCTCGCATCATCTGTAATATTTTTAATGTACTTGCTTAAAGTTGAACCAGTAACGAGAGCACTTGGATTTGTTGACAAAAATGCATTTATAAAATCAATTACTTCTTTTCCTGTTTTAAATTTTCCAAATTTCTCAGATAGATTTATTAACTGAATGCCAGTAATTTCTTTAATTTTTTCGTTTGTTGTTGGTTGATTATTATTATCCTGAGGTTTATTGGAAGAGCTAGTACTTCCTTGATTATTACTTGAGGAAGATTCATTATTAGTATTTGTATTATCAATTCCATATTCCTGACAAACAGCACCCCAACTGATTTCTTTTCCATTTTCATCTTCATAACGTTTTTTATCCCAATTATAGGTGGAAGCCATTCCATCAGGATCTATATACCTCACCGGATTATCCACAGCATAATGATACGGCGACCAATTTCGATATATTTCACTAAGCGGATCCACCTGCAACCATCTCCCATTCACCGGATCATACTGCCTCGCCCCATAATCCTCCACATTAAACGCTAAATCCCTTTGCAACTCTTTTCCATTGTACTTGTAATTCTGTAACGTACCACCAAGTGAAGTTGAAGTTTTTGCAAGCAAGCCGAAGGGATAATAATCGTTTACTTCTGTAAGTGGATTTGTGTAGTGAATAATTTGCAAGTTATCAAAATAAACATCCATGGCAGATTCATCGCAGACATAAACATAAAGGTAGCCGTTTTCGGGGAGCTTTACATTGGTAACGGCTAGGTTTCCTAATTGATCGGGAGTAAGTGCCTGCAAGGCTCCGCTTACTTGCGGATTAAAAACAAAGTCTTTATTGAAAAACAGATAAATTAAAAA
>JANLOW010000395.1:0-5841 GCA_031366785.1 Bacteroidota bacterium
GAAGATTTTCCGACATTCGGCTGACCGATTATTGCAAAGCGGGGAAGTCCTTCGGTATCATCAGAAAATTCTTTCGGAAGATTTTTAACTATTTCATCCAGTAATTCTCCGGTGCCGCTTCCATTGATGGAAGAAATTGCAAATGGCTCTCCAAGTCCGAAGTTGTAAAATTCAGAAGTAAGAGCAATTCGCTGAGGATTATCTACCTTATTGGCAACCAGTATTACTTTTTTACCTGTCTTACGAAGAATCCTAACGACAGCATCATCGGAAGAAGTAATTCCTAATTCGACATCAACAACAAATAAAATCAAATCAGCTTCTTCAATTGCCAATTCAACCTGGGCACGAATTGCATCTTCAAAAACATCGTCGGAACCACGAATATAGCCACCGGTATCAATGACAGAAAACTTTTTTCCATTCCATTCCGAATGACCATAATGACGGTCGCGGGTAACACCACTTTGCTCATCGACAATGGCATCACGGCTTTCGGTGAGCCGGTTGAAAAGTGTTGATTTCCCAACATTGGGTCGGCCTACAATGGCTACTATGCTAGACATGGGGAATTTTTTTAGTATCAGGTATCAAATATCAGGTATTAAGATTGGAAGGTTAATACAAGAATTTTGGTTTTTGATTCAATATTAATGATAAAAAGCCGATATAAACCGGCTTTAGCCAAAGGTAAGGATTTTTAATGCGGGAATAAAAGGTCTATAGCCTTATTGTGCTTTTAGGCTTTCTGAAACCATGAAAATCATTTTCAATGGAATAATCATTCCTTCCATGAAAAAAGTTATATATAAAAATCCGGATTTTAAAAAAATTATTCCAGAGTTAGTCCGATCAATTGTTGAAGAACAGCTGTATCAGCAGGGCGACGGGCATTGAGTTCAATAATTTCGCCTTTCTTATTCATAATCATATAGCGGGGAATGCTGCTAATCTGAAAATACTGACAAGCCTTTGACTGCCAATTACCCGGAGAAATAAATTGTGTGCCTTCTAAGCCAAGATCATTAATTGCTTTTTTCCAGGCGGCAGTATCCTGATCGATGGATATATATAAAAATACAATTTCTTTCCTTTGCTTTTCGGTAAGTTGTTCATGCATTGATTTTGAAAACGGCATCATCTTACGACAAGGTCCGCACCAGCTTGCCCAGAAATCAATGTAAACTACTTTTCCTTTTAGGCTGGTAAGTTTGACAGGTTTCCCTTTAATATCAGTTAGTCCGGCACCGGCTCCATCCATCATTACGGGAACAGTCTGTGGAACTGGAGGTTCATCGGGTGAATTTGCTTTATCTTTACATATACCGTTTACCATTTCCCAATATATTTTATTGGTGTCGGTCTCCTTTAAAGTTACCAATAATTTTTTTACAGAAGACGGTTTGAGGCTTTCATATTCTTCCAGTGTATATCGTGAAAGCCAATAAATAAAAATATTTCCTTCAAGTTTTTCTCTGGCTACTGATGATTTTCTGTCTGCAGAGGAAGCAAGATTATCGAATTTCTTAAAACCATTTGATTTCGAAGAGGAATAGACAATAAAGTATTTAATAAAATCCCTGTAAGATTTTGAAATCATGGCAGAATCATTATTAATCTTTACTTGATTAAAATTCTCAAGCATGACTGAAGGAATTTCTGTAACTGTTAATATTTTTGAATCTTTATTTGCATTAATTATTGGGAAAGCAAATAATTCTTTCCAGAAATGATAATTAATTTCATTCTCAATATATTTATTAAAATCTGCCGAATAATTTTTTTGTTTGCCTTCTGTTTTTAAAAATTCTTTCTGAGCTTTTCTTTTTTCAAATAAAGAAGATTCAAAAGCGTCGATTGTTGTGCTTAGCATTTGAACCTCATTTAGGCTGTCGTTAAAATCATTTTTAAAATGATTCATAAAATCCATTAGGAAATTATTTTGTTCACCACCAACACCGGAAAATGAAAATGATTTGCTTTCATCGTGGGTTGATGCTTTTAAAATTAAGTCTTCACCAGGTTCTGCATACAAAGGAATTGTAAAATAAGGACAAGTTAAGTCTATAATATAATTTCGCGCCAACGTATATTTAATTTGAAAACGACCGTCGATAATAGTTGCCCCATTAAATTCAAAAGAGCGACGTAAAAAAATCTTATCAATTTTAATATTAATATTCCCCTGCATTTCTGTAGGCAGGTATCCATTTATAAAGAAATTTGTTTGAGCATCAGCAGCGTTTGCTGATAAAACTAAAATTAATAGTATTTGAACTAGTGTTTTTATCATTGATAAAGAATATTGTATTGGTAAAAGTAGGGTTTAAGAAGCCAAGTATCAAATCAGGATCCGGCTGTAAGAGTCAAATCCAGAGGTAAAATGGCTATAGAATCCAGTTTTTAGGATGCAATTCGGATTTTAACATTTTCTTAAAGACTTATTACGTTTGTTTTGGAGAGAAGTTCGTTAGAATTAACGAAGAGGTTTAAACACTAATTTACTGTTATAAGTAGATTCAATTTCTTTGCGATTCATCATTTCTTTTCTGACCAGACCATTAATATACATCTTCGTCTGATCACTGTAATAACCGCTCATGAAGTTACCCGATTGTCCACTGGGGCTGATACTATAACCATTTTCCGGATCTGAAAAATCGATGGTACGTCTTAAAGCAGGAGCAAGGTTAACTTTGTAAATACCCTTTTTATTCATTTCAAAACTCTGATTATTGAGAGTTTCGATTCCTCCTTTATCAGGGTAAGGGCCGATATTAAAAATTTTATTTAATGGTTTTTGAATTCCTATGGGATGTTCAATTTCTAAAAAATGAACTTTTTTCCATTGCCATTTAGAGGGATCAGGGCCTAATTGTAAAATAATATCCTTTATAGTTCTGTCAAATGCCTCTTCAATTATTTTATTTTCAGTTTCTTTAATATGTTTTGTATTGATGTTGTCCCACCACTTTGTTGAGTCATTATGTAAAAGTGGTTTTGCACAACTTTTTCCTAAATGTGTTTTTAAAAAAGATTCAAAATCTTTTTCACCCATTTCATCTATTAAAGCATCATGAAGTGTATAATACAACCATTTGTAATAAATCACGGGAGCTATGTCATAAAACTCATGACTTCCATTCCAACGATCAAGAATTTCAACAGCACGTTCATGAATTTGTGAAGCAAGTTTAGCTGTTCCCGATAATTTGCTAAGCATTACAGCTGCATTTTGAGCTGCTATTACATTTATAACATCGGTATTCATTTGCTGCATGTCTTCCAGATCAAAAATTCTTTTCGAATGGAAAAACTGGTTTATACGAATATAGCGATCAGGTGGTGCATAATAACCGGGAAACCAGTCAATGCTATCTGCTGATGGCGGATTGTTTGCAGAAAGAACAACACCTCTGGGAGGATTTTCTGCTTTTGGATTTAAATCGAAATTATAATATCCCAACCAATCATCGGCACCGGAGCCATCCTGAATTAAATTAGGATTTTTTCCATTTCGTCGTTTTACATATTTGGCTGCAGTATACCATGCTATATTATTATCAACATCACCGTATACAACATTTAATCCGGGAGCTGCAATCATTGAAACAGCTTCACGAAATTCGTCCATACAAGTAGAATGAGACATTTTCCAAGTAACCTCCGGCAGATTATCGGGGAATTTTAAAAAAGTCCAGCAAGCAGAAACAGGTTTTGAAGTTACGTAAGAAAAGTCTTTCAATACATCACTGCAAATGGGCCCGTGCGGTGTTGACCGGCAATTCAGAATTACATCAGCACTGTCTTTAACATGAATGATCTCAGTAGCAACCTGAATTTTTTCGAGCTTGTCGTTAATTTTCACAAATGTTGAATCATTTGAATCGACATGCTCTTCAAAAAAATCAAGGTCATCATTTTCTAAAATGGTAAGTCCCCAGGCATGATTTAAATTATGGCCGATCGGTGGAAAAGGAAAACCTGCCAGAAAGCTGCCATAAATACTAAACGTTGGGCAATCAAGATGTGCTTCATACCAAACAGCCGGCTGTTGGACACCGATATGTGTATCATTTTCGAAAAGAACTTTACCACTTGTGCTTCTTTCAGAACTTACAGCCCAGGCATTACTACCGGACCATATTTTAACGGGCAACAGATCTTCAATTGAAGTCATAATAGAATCAAAAGTCACAAGTTCCGTGGTATCTGTATTCTGATAATTATTTCTGATTCCAATATCATTTAAATATTTTTCGCCGAATTTTTTTCCAATTTTACTCATTAGCGGGTCTGTTTTAAAACCCATTTGAAAATTGAAAGACATATAATCCACAATTAAAAAAACGTCTTTCACCGTAAACTTCTCTTTTGGTATTCCAAGTAAGAGAAATTCGAAACGTTTTCTTCGATTTTCAATATAGTTGTTAATTCCTTTGACGTAGGCGAGCATGTCTTTTTTCCAGAGAATGTCTGTATTTAGCATAAATTCTTTTGCTGATTCGTCGGCACGTCTGTTTAAACCAAGCATTCGAAAAAACTTGTCTGCTTCTATAGTTTTATTCCCAAATATTTCTGAAAGTCTGCCCGAACTTACTCTACGAATTAACTCCATTTGAAAGAGTCGTTCTTTTGCATGCAAATAACCAAGGGCACAAAAAACATCAGGTTCATTAGATCCATAAATATGCGGGACACCATAATTGTCGAAGTATACAGTAACATTTGAATCAAGATCGGGTATCTCTACAGTTCCTGAATACAAAGGTTTTTGCATTTGGAGATAGATGTAAATAAAAAGGATACATCCAAGAATTAATAAAACAATAAATAGAAAAATTTTTTTGAGAATAACCATTTTACTCAACATTAAAGAGAATATCCAAAACGTCGTAATTTATTTTCATTTTTTCTCCATTCTTTTTCAACTTTTACAAATAATTCAAGAAATACTTTTTTCCCAAGAAATTTTTCAATATCGATTCTTGCTTCAACACCAATACGTTTAATGTCTTCGCCGCCTTTACCGATTAATATTCCTTTTTGAGAATCTCTTTCCACAAAAATGGTCGCAGCAATCTTTACGATTTTTTCTTCGTCTTTAAACGCTTCTACGATTACTTCTGTTGAGTAAGGAATTTCCTGTTGATAATGAAGCATGATTTTCTCACGGATTATTTCGCTTACGAAAAACCTTTCATTAGCATCGCTTAAACTGTCTTTTGGAAAATAGGGTGGGGCTTCAGGCAGTAGTTCTACTATTGCTTCGATTATTTTTTCCGTATTGAATTTTTTCAATGCAGAAACTGGAATTACTGCAAGAGGTTTTAATTTCTTTTTCCACCCGTGAACAAGTTTATTTATTTCATCCTGAGTAGAAAGATCTATTTTATTGAGTATAATAATAAGGGGTGCTTTAACTGCAGAAAGTTTTCCGATTATTGCCTCATCCATATAGGCTTCGCTTAAGTCAGAAATAAATAAAACAGCATCGGCATCTTCGAGTGTTGCTTTTACAAAATCCATCATCTTTTCCTGAAGAAGATAATGAGGCTCGAGAAGGCCGGGAGTATCAGAAAAAACGATCTGATAATCTTCCGTATTTAAAATTCCTTTAATACGATGGCGTGTTGTTTGGGCTTTATGAGTAACAATTGACAAACCTTCACCAACAAGGCGATTCATTAAAGTTGATTTCCCAACATTGGGTTTCCCGATAATTCCAACAAAACCCGCTTTATGAGCCATTTTTTAATATTTAATTATTAGCAAAGTAAAAGAACGAATTATATCTTTGCAGTCCAAAATACGAAACCTATCGTTATAAACGATTAAAAA
>JANLOW010000398.1:0-2031 GCA_031366785.1 Bacteroidota bacterium
AACAGAACGATGCACATATGATATTAATAAAAAAATATTGTCGCGTATTACTTTTACAAATCCTGATAACAATCAGATTGAAGAGATTGATTATGATGTTAACGGAGCAATCGTTTCTAAAACAATTATTATTTTTAATGATAAAGGAAAAGAACTTTCCTCTGTACAAACAAATCCGCAAGGCAAACTAATCACTAGCGTAAAAAACACTTTTGACGATCGTGGAAATATTATTGAAAAAATTTATAAAGATTTTTATAGCAAAAAAGTAAAGTTTGAATACAACGATAAAGGCCTGCTGATCGTACAAGAACTTTTCGACGAACAAGGTTTATTGCTTCGTAAAAATATGTACGAATATGATGAAGACAAAAACGTAATCGCAGAACAGACATACGAAATGGATACCACCCGCGGTGGGAGAGATAAACATTTTGGGACGAGGTATGAGTATGAGTTTTTTTGATTTGATGTAAAAACAATAAAGATTGATATGTCAGATTTCCCAGCAGGAATTTTCCCGTACCGAATCATTCTGGATAATACAGACTACGGATATGATAAAATCGTTTTGCAGAAATAGAATTGCTCTTTTTTCAATAACAGATTTTTTTTTGACAAGCCTTTATTAATAATATTCGAAATTTAATGGATGTTAAGGTTATTAGAAAAATTTCTGAAATCAAGAAAATTCCCTACTTCTTCCATCTTCATGGTAATCCTTTAATCCTTCCTTTCAAGGTTCAGACAGTTTTACAATTAAAAACTACGGTAATTATTTACTCGCAAACTGCACAACATCCTTATCCGTAATTTTCTTATCCGATAAAATCACCAATCGCTCCACGACATTTCTCAACTCACGTATATTACCTGTCCAGTTAATTTTCTGTAGCTCTTTTATTGCTTCGGGAGTAAATTGTTTAACAGTCATGCCATAATCTCCACAGATTTCTTTTACAAAATGTTCGGCCAGAATCGGAATGTCATCTTTTCTTTCATTGAGTGAAGGAACTTGAATATTAATTACACTCAGCCGATGGTAAAGGTCTTCGCGAAAATTTCCTTTTTCCATTTCGGATTTTAAATCTTTATTGGTTGCTGCAATTACACGGGGGCTTACAACAATTTCTTTCTCCCCTCCTACTCTGGTAATTTTATTTTCCTGCAAAGCACGCAAGACTTTCGATTGTGCGGAAAGACTCATGTCACCTATTTCATCGAGGAAAAGTGTACCGCCGCTGGCAAGTTCAAATTTTCCTATTCGCTGTTTGATAGCTGAAGTAAAAGCACCTTTCTCATGACCGAACAATTCGCTTTCAATCAACTCTGAAGGAATGGAAGCGCAATTTACTTCAATCATTGGGCCATTGGTATGATTACTTTTTTCATGAATCCAACGGGCTACAAGTTCTTTGCCTGTACCGTTATTACCTGTAATCAACACACGTGCTTCAGTTGGAGCAACGCGATCAATCATCTCTTTGATTTTAATAATAGATGGAGACTCACCAATCATTTCGCGCGTCTTAAAAATTTTTCTCCGCAGGGTTTTTGTTTCAGTAATCAGAGAAGAACGATCAAGCGCATTACGAACAGTAATAAGAAGTCTGTTAAGATCCGGCGGCTTGGAAATATAATCGTAAGCACCTTTTCGTATTGCATCCACAGCAGTCTCAATAGTGCCATGTCCGGAAATCATAACGACAGGCATTTCAGGATTTATCTGCTGTAGCATTGCCAGCACTTCCAGTCCGTCCATCTTAGGCATTTTAATATCACAAAGTACAAGATCAAACATTTCTGCTTTCGCTTTCCTAACACCTTCTTCACCATCGTTTGCAATATCTACTTCATACTTTTCATAGTTTAGAATCTCTTTAAGTGTATTACAAATTGCTTTTTCATCGTCAATGATTAATATCTTCATCTTTTCTTTATCGTTAGTCGTTTAATCTTGTGCGCTTCTTGATTCTTGGCTCTTGATTCTTGACTCTCTCGTACAACCTCCCCGAGCGCCCCTTCCTTCAA
>JANLOW010000450.1:0-11179 GCA_031366785.1 Bacteroidota bacterium
CCAGATGCATTTTGATTTACAAAAAGGGTTTCCATTACTAACGACAAAAAAACTTCATACACGTTCTATTTTTCATGAACTTTTATGGTTCATTCGTGGTGAAACAAATACAAAATACTTAAAAGAAAACGGCGTTACCATTTGGGATGATTGGGCAGATGAAAATGGTGAATTAGGACCGGTCTATGGTTCGCAGTGGAGAGCATGGAAAACCAATGATGGAAGAGAGATTGATCAGTTATCGGAAGTGATCAGTCAAATCAAAAAAAATCCCGACTCACGCAGACTAATTGTTTCTGCTTGGAATGTAGGTGAAATTGATAAAATGAAATTACCACCCTGCCATGCTTTTTTTCAATTCTATGTTTCAGACGGAAAATTATCTTGTCAGCTTTATCAGCGAAGTGCTGACATATTCTTAGGTGTACCTTTTAACATTGCAAGTTATGCTGCACTTACGATGATGGTTGCTCAGGTTTGTAATCTTCAGCCGGGAACATTCGTTCATACTCTTGGTGATGCACATATTTACAGCAATCATTTTGAACAGATAAATCTTCTGCTTTCACGTGATCCACGTCCTCTTCCTCAATTAATTCTTAACCCCAATGTAAAAAATATTTTCGATTTCACATATGAAGACATGAAGATTGTGAATTATGATCCGCACCCACATATAAAAGGGGTGGTAGCTGTATAGTTTTGAGTTTTGAGTCTTGAGTCTTTAGTCTTTAGAATAAATGAACTTCACAATATAAATAATAGGATTCTAATATCTAATATCTAAAATCTAATATCTCAAGACTCAAATCTAAAAATGCTTTCAATCATCGTCGCCGTTTCCGAAAATAATGTTGTTGGGAAAGAGAATAAACTACCATGGAAATTATCTGCCGATTTAAAACATCTTAAGTCGCTTACCATGGGACACCACATTATCATGGGCCGAAAAACATGGGAGAGCCTCGGCAGGGCATTGCCGGGAAGAATCAATGTTGTAATTACAACAGATAAAAATTTCAAAGCAGAGGGAGGAGTTGTCGTTCAATCATTGAAAGAAGCGTTAACTGTTTCTTCCTCTGATGATGAAATTTTTATTTTCGGTGGTGGGAAAATTTTCAAAGAAGCAATGCCTTTGGTAAAAAAAATTTACATGACAAAGGTTCATTCAATAATAGATGGCGACACTTTTTTTCCTGTTCTTGATATGAAAGATTGGAAAGAAACATCCAGAGAAGATTTCAAGGCAGACGAAAAAAATCAATACGATTATTCGTTTGTGACTTTGGAGAGAGTAATTTGAATCTAAAATGAAAAATATTCTCTTGAGAGTTTGCATTTGTTAGCGTAGTTTTTTTACCGCAAAGTTCCACCAAGATTACCGCAAAGACGCTCAAAGGTGACAATTTATTGTAGAGGCTGTAATTATTAAAAGAATAAATAACTTTAATAAATATTTAAATACTCCGGTCAATTCTATTATTTTATTTGCGAAACTTTGCGAAAACCTTTGTGGAACTTTGCGGTAAAAAAAACATCAAGGGAAGATTTTAAAGCAGCCGAAAAAAATCAATATAATTTTTGCATTTGTTAGCGTAGTTTTTTTACCGCAAAGTTCCACAAAGATTACCGCAAAGACGCTCAAAGGTGACAATTTAATGTAGGGGCTGTAATTATTAAAAGAACAAATAACTTTAATAAATATTTAAATACTCCGGTCAATTCTATTATTTTATTTGCGAAACTTTGCGATAACCTTTGTGGAATTTTGCGGTTTAAAAAAAACGTCAATGATAAAATAATAATAAATTCATCAAATTTTTATTATTTTAAATGAATAGATGCTTCACTTAGTTTATTCGTAGGCGCTGGTGATACAACTGGTATTTCAGCTTTTGCAGGAATTGAAACCGGTTTTTGTAAAAGCGGAGCAATAACAAGAGAAACGATTGCTGTTAACTTAATTAATATATTCATCGAAGGTCCTGATGTATCTTTAAAAGGATCACCAACAGTATCACCCGTAACAGCTGCTTTGTGAGGCTCGCTGCCTTTGTAATACATCTGACCGTTTATCTCCACACCTTTTTCAAAACTCTTTTTTGCATTGTCCCAGGCGCCACCTGCATTGCTCTGGAAAATAGCCATCAATACACCTGTAACAGCAACACCAGCCATAACAGAGGCAAGAACTTGAGCACCATCGGCACCAAATCCAAATCCAATAATTAATGGAGTTGAAATAGCAAGTATGCCCGGAAGCAACATCAATCGAAGTGCCGCTGATGTAGAAATCTGAATACACTTATCATAATCAGGAGAAACTCCTTCTTTACCTTCGAGAAGTCCTTTTATTTCACGGAACTGTCTGCGTACTTCAACAACCATTGCATTCGCTGCTTGCCCTACAGCGCGCATGGCAAGAGCAGAAAATAAAAATGGAATCATTCCACCGATGAAAAGTCCGGCGAGAACTTTTGCATTGGAAATATCGATAACTTCTAATCCTGTTATTTCTTTAAAAGCCGCGAACAGAGCCAGTGAAGTAAGCGCTGCAGAAGCGATTGCAAAACCTTTACCGATGGCAGCCGTAGTATTTCCAACGGTATCCAGAATATCTGTTTTTTCACGAACTTCTTTAGGAAGGTGACTCATTTCAGCAATACCACCGGCATTATCAGCAATTGGTCCGAAGGCATCAATAGCAAGTTGAATTCCTGTTGTTGCCATCATACCTGATGCAGCAATAGCAACACCATAAATTCCTGCAACACTGAATGAAAAAATTATTCCACCGGCAAGCACAAGGATAGGTAATGCTGTGCTTATCATTCCAACACTTAATCCGCTAATTATATTCGTAGCAGCACCGGAAATAGATTGCCGTGCAATTGTTTTAACAGGATTCTTTCCCATTGAACAATAAAACTCTGTGATTATACTCATTAGGGCACCAACCAATAAACCAATAACAACAGTATAGAAAACACTCATGCTTGTATATGTAATGCCTTTGATTTCAAATTCAGCCGGAAGCATTTTCTGTATAATAAAGTATGAAGCGATAGCTGTAAAAACAATTGCACCCCAGTTTCCGCGATTTAATGCGGCCTGCGGATTTCCATTTTCTTTAATTCGAACAAACCATGTTCCTACAACAGAAAAAACGAGTCCTGCAATTGCAATTATGAGAGGTAAGATAACAGCAGACATTCCATGAAACTGATCAGGCATATCTGCTTTCATTATAACAGAAGCACCCAAGACCATCGTAGCAAGTACTGTACTTACATAAGAACCGAAAAGATCGGCACCCATACCGGCAACATCACCAACATTATCACCAACATTGTCAGCGATAACGGCTGGGTTTCTCGGATCATCTTCTGGAATACCTGCTTCCACTTTTCCAACTAAATCAGCGCCAACATCTGCCGCTTTAGTAAAAATTCCACCACCGACACGGGCAAATAGAGCAATACTCTCTGCACCTAATGAAAACCCGGTAAGTATTTCCAATACTCTTTTAAGTGGAGCTCCAAGCTGAAGGTCGGCATTAAACATTTTTTGAAATAGGATGAACAATAAACTTAGTCCAAGTATTCCGAGTGCAGCTACGCTAATTCCCATTACTGATCCACCAGAAAAAGAAATATGTAATGCTTTCGATAGACTTGTTCTGGCAGCATGAGTAGTACGAACGTTGGCTTTAGTTGCTACACGCATTCCGACATAACCGGCAAAGGCAGAAAGAAATGCTCCTACCACAAAAGCCAAAACAATAATTTTCGATGAAGAAACGGGGTCAGCAGAAACTACTAAGAATGAACCGACAATAACTACAAAAATCGCAAGGATTTTGTATTCTGCTTTTAGAAAAGACATTGCTCCGGCAGAAATATATCCGGCAATTTGTTTCATTCTATCTGTTCCTGCATCTTCTTTTGATATACGAGCTGCAATAATTGCAGAATATATAAGAGCCAGCACTGCAATCCCGGGAACCATGTATAAAATCATCTCCATAACTTCGAAATATTTGTTATTGTTTTTTTATTTTTAAAGGGTTGCAAAGGTAAACGAATAGAGTAATTATCCAAACTTGGAATTTTTTGAAATAAAGAGACAAGAGGCAAGAATCAAGAGCCAAGAGACTAGAACCAAGAAAATAGAAATGTTGTTTTTAGTTTTTAGTCTTTAGTTTTTAGTCTTTAGTTTTTAGTTTTTAGTCTCTAGACTCTAGGCTTTAGTTCTGTTTCTTGGTTCTTGATTCTATTAATTTAAAGAGTCGTTTTTTAAACGTACCTTCGCGGCCATTCAAAAAACGGATTAAAAACCACATGCAAATTAGAAATATTGCCATTATTGCGCACGTTGATCACGGGAAAACAACGCTGGTTGATAAGATGCTCCATCAAGCGAAGCTTTTTCGGGATAATCAGCATACGGAAGATCTTATTCTTGATAGTAACGATCTTGAGAGGGAACGTGGAATTACCATTGTCGCAAAAAATGTCTCTATCCGTTATAAAGATATCAAAATAAACATAATAGATACTCCCGGTCACGCCGACTTTGGAGGCGAAGTTGAACGTGTTTTAACAATGGCCGATGGTGTATTAATACTTGTAGATGCTTTCGAGGGACCCATGCCTCAAACTCGTTTTGTGACGCAAAAAGCACTTAATCTTGGATTGAAGCCAATTGTTGTAGTTAATAAAGTAGATAAAGAAAATTGTCGTCCTGATGAAGTTCACGAACAGATTTTTGATCTTTTTTATAACCTCGGAGCAACGGAAGATCAATTGAATTTTCCGACTCTTTATGGTTCTTCCAAACAAGGATGGATGAGTACTGATTGGAATCATCCGACGGATAATATCACAGCTCTTTTGGATGCAATCATTGAATTTATTCCACCTGCAAATGTGCGGAAAGGTACGCCGCAGATGTTGATTACATCCTTGGATTATTCAAGTTTCGTTGGCCGTATTGCTATTGGAAGAGTTTTTAGAGGAACCATGCGTGAAAGTATGCCTGTTTCTTTAATTAAACGTGATGGTTCTGTTTTAAAATCACGCGTAAAAGAAATTCATAGTTTTGAAGGACTCGGCCGAAGTAAACAAGAGTTTGTAGATGCCGGTGATATTTGCGCCATTGTTGGTCTAGAGAATTTTGATATCGGCGATACGGTATGTGATTTTGAATCGCCCGAAGCATTGCCGACAATAGCGGTTGACGAGCCTACCATGAGTATGCTTTTTACAATTAACAATTCGCCGTTTTTCGGAAAAGAAGGAAAGTTTGTTACTTCACGACATCTTCGCGACCGACTTTATAAAGAAATAGAAAAAAACCTTGCCCTAAGAGTTGAAGATACCGGTTCTCCCGATACTTATAATGTTTATGGAAGAGGTGTGCTTCACTTATCAATTCTTATTGAGACAATGCGTCGGGAAGGTTATGAATTGCAGGTAGGACAGCCTCAGGTTATCATTAAAGAAATTGATGGAAGAAAATGTGAGCCTATAGAAATGCTTACGGTAAATGTTCCTGAACAATCTTCAGGAGCAGTTATCGATCAGGTTACTCAGAGAAAAGGAGAATTACTGATTATGGAACCTAAAGGTGATATTCTTCATTTAGAGTTCAATATTCCGGCTCGAGGTGTAATCGGATTAAGAAATAATTTATTAACAGCCACTCAGGGCGAAGCTATCATTGCGCACAGATTTAAAGCCTATGAGCCATGGAAAGGGGATTTGCCAAGTCGTATTAACGGTGTTCTATTATCCATGGATAAAGGAAAAACAACAGCTTATTCTATTGATAAATTGCAAGACAGAGGAAGATTTTTTATAGAGCCGGGTGAAGAAGTTTATACGGGTCAGATAATTGGCGAAAGTATTCGTCCGGGCGATATTGTAGTAAATGCAACACGTCCAAAACAGCTTACTAACATGAGAGCTTCCGGAAGTGATGATAATGTACGAATTACTCCGAAAATTAATTTTTCTCTTGAAGAAGCGATGGAATATATCGAGAAAGATGAATACCTTGAAATTACGCCAAAAGCAATTCGTATGAGAAAAATATTTTTAGACGAAAATGAGCGTAAAAGGGCATCAAAAAAAGATTAAATATCTTTCGTAGTAAATAAATTTTATGCAATATTGCGATCAAATTAAATTAAACTATTTTATACTTCACAATCATGAATAAGCTTAAGACCTTATCTTATTTTCTTCTAAGTGTTTCTATCGTAGGTTGTAATGGCCTCGGAAAAATGGCAAAAAATTATCCACAGGTAAAACATGAAGTAACACCAAACCCGCTAGAAATGCATGGTGATTCTGTTGCTGTTTCCATTAAAGGAACATATCCGCCTAAATATTTTGCAAAAAAAGTAGATGTTACTGTTACGCCTTTAATTAAAAGTTCTACAGCTGAACACAATTTTAAGTCTGTAACAAATGTTGGTGAGAAATCTCAAACTGCAGGTAATAAGATTAACGCTAAAGCAGGTGGAAGTTATACTTACAACGATAAGATCCTTTATACTCCCGATATGAAAGCAGCCGATTTAATGGTAAAATCAACGGGAACGAAAGGGAAAACTACCAAAGAACTTGGTTCCGTTAAAATTGCCGATGGAACTATTGTAACTCCACTTCTTGTTCAGGCAGATGAAAAAACAATTGTTGGAAAAGATAATTTTCAACGTATTACTCCTGCAGATTTTTCAGGAAACATTTATTACCTGATTAATACATACAATGTAAATTCAAATTTTAAAGTAAAGAAATGTGATATTTCTAATAAAGTTGAATTTTCACATCTTGACAGCGCTTTAAAAGCACTTACAGTAGCTCCATATAGTTTGAAAGGTGTTACAATAATGGGTTATGCTTCTCCTGATGGAAAAGAATCTTTAAATGCTTCTCTTGCTGATAACCGTTCTAAATCAGCTGCAAAATATCTTGCTTCGCAAATGACAACAAATATGCGTAAGCAAACAAAAACAAAAGTTACTATTAATCCTGACAGCTCAATGTTCGTGCGCAGTGCTACAAATGAAGACTGGAACGGCTTTCAGCAGTTAATGCAGGAATCTTCAATGCCTCAAAAGGATATGATACTTCGTATTGTTGCTTCTAATTCTGATCCTGAAGCCCGTGAAATGGAAATTAAAAAAATGGGAAAAGGATTTACTGAAATTGCTGAAGGTGTTTTACCGAAACTTCGCCGTTCAGCGATTACTTTAAATGGAGAAAAAGTCGGCCGCTCTGATGAGGAAATTTCTTTGCTTGCCAAATCAAATCCTGATTCATTATCTGTCGAAGAAATTCTTTATGCAGCTACATTAGTATCTGCTCCCGATGAAAAACTTTCTATCTATCAATCGGCAGAACGTATTTATCCGCAAGACTGGAGAACATCAAACAATGTCGGAAGTGTATTATTTATGAAAGGAGATATGAGTGGAGCTATGACTCAGTTTAATAAAGCCGATCAGTTAAATTCAGGTAACCCAATCGTAAAAAATAATTTAGGCACAGTATATAGCCGAAATGGCGATCGTAAAAATGCAGCTATGAATTATGCTTCAGCATCTAATGCCGGTCCTGAAGTAAGCCAGAATATGGGTATACTTGATATTCGAAATGGTAATTATACTTCCGGTGTTTCTCATTACTCAAATACGAATAGTTACAATGCTGCACTAGCTAAACTCCTCTCCGGTGATAAAGATGGTGCTATGAGCACTCTTGATGCTTCACCGGATAAGGAATCAGCAAATGGATATTATCTGAAAGCAGTTATTTCTGCCCGCAAAGGCGATGCTGCAGGTGTTATTAGCAATCTTACAAAATCTACTCAAAAGAATCCATCCATGAAAGCGATGGCTGCAGAAGATCGTGAATTTATTAAATGGTTCAATGATGCTTCCTTTAAAGCAATAGTTCAATAAATAAAAACATAATAGAAAAATCCCTTTATCTTTCGATAAGGGGATTTTTTTTGTCCAATCCAGAAATAAGAATTACTTTATCTTATTTCTTATCATTAATGAAAGTTAGTTCCATTTTAACATCTGCTTTGTCTTCAGATTGATGACGATTTACAAATATTTCACTGCGTTTATGTGCAATGGATAAAATATTTTTTATCAGAAAAGAATACTCGGGTAATGTTTTGTTATATGCATACTCTTCTGAATCAACATCATCAATTTCCATTGTTTCTGCTATTGCTTCCATTTTTTTAAAAAATTGATAAAGCTTTATAAACTCAGGATTTTTTTCAATTGTGTGTTCCATGAATTCTGTGTGTTAAGTGAAGGCAATAACGGAATTATTTGATTTAAAAGCTATTAGAAACTAATAAATAATTATTGATCCTGTTGATTAAAAACATACTGAATAAGATTAGCTCCCATTTTCAATGCTTTTAAATGGGTCTCAGGGGAATCTTTATGAATCTCATAATCTTCCCATCCATCCCCTAAATCACAATCATAGGAATAAAAACACACAAGCTTTCCTTCATAAATTAATCCGAAGCCATGTGGAGGTTTCCCATCATGCTCATGGATTTTAGGCAGCCCTTCCGGAAAATCATATTTCTGATGGTAAATTGGAAAAGAAAAAGGTAATTCAATAAAATCGAGTTCAGGAAAAACTTTTTTCATTTGTGGCCTTACATAGGGGTCGATTCCATAATTATCATCAATATGTAAGAAACCTCCACTTACGAGATATTTTCTAAGATTTTCTGATTCTGTATTTGATAAAACCCAATTCCCATGACCTGTCATATGAACGAAAGGATAATTAAATATTTCCGGACTTCCAGCTTCTACAATAGCTTGTTCTGTATTAATATTTGTTCCCAGATTTTCATTGCAAAATTTAATAAGATTAGGAATCGACGTTTCAAGATTTGCATACCAGTCGCCACCGCCATTGTACTTTAAAAGTGCAATCTTAAAAGAAGGGTCTGTTGCAAAAGTTGATTTATGGAATAATAAAAAGATAATTAGGAATTTTTTCATAACGACAAAAATACGATTTGAGAATTTGTATACTGTGAATTTATAAAATTAAGAATGTAAGTTAAAAGTATTCTTGCTATTCTTAAAAGATTTTCAAAACCAATGTTAGCTATTTAAACTGAATTAGGAATAAATCCCGTTTAATTATTAATTTTATCAAATCATCATTCTGAGAAGTCAAAAATACGAATATGTCTAAAGTTAATAGTAAAACCAAACCAAAACAGAATAATAGACTTCTATTCATTAGCATATCATTCATGGCTATATTTATAAGCCTGATTTATTCCATCAAATTAAGATGGCTAGGAGATGATATTTTTATTGGTTTTCGGTATATCCAAAATTTTTTGGATGGTCATGGATTGGTTTATAATGTCGGTGAAAGAGTTGAGGGATATACTGATTTTTTATGGATCATGCTTATCAGTTTTTTTACCTGGTTAAAAGTCGATCCTTTATTTTCTGTTCAGGCTTTGGGAATATTGTCCTCCATTGGAACACTAATTTTATTTTCAATCATCACATATAAATTAACGAATCAAAGCAAAAATTTTATTGTTCCTTTTATTAGTTTATCACTTGCATTAAATTATGATTATAATGTTTGGGCTACAAGTGGATTGGAGACTTCGTTTTTTTGTTTTTTATTAAGTACCGCTTTCTACATATATTTTTTTTCTTCCTTAAGTGAGAAAAGAAAAAAGATTTTTGCAGGATTGTTTTTATGCCTTGCTCTGCTAACTCGCCCAGAGACCATACTGATAATTACTTTGGCGAATATGTTGATTTTGGCACAACAAATAAAGAGTCGAATAAAAATTTCAAAAATAATTTCAGACATTCTACTTTTCAATCTGTGCATTATATTGATTTATATTCCTTATTATATTTGGAGGTATCGATATTACGGTTTTCCATTTCCAAATACATATTATGATAAGTTGGGATATGAATCCATGTTTAGTAAGGGTTTTTATTATCTCTGGCTTTATTTCGGAGCTCATTTTGTTTCATTTTTAATTCTTTTTCTTCCGCCATTTATATTAATTCCATTTCTAAAAAAGAAATTTAATTCCATAAATAATGTTCGTGAATTAGAGAATTGGAATTCTGCTTTTATCACTTCCGTTTTATTTGTATTTGTTTACTTAATAGGATTTGTCGCAAAGGTTGGTGGCGATTTCATGCAGGCTCGTTTTATAATTCCTGTATCGCCATTTATAGGTTTTATAATTTACTACTCGCTGTTAAAAATTGTAAACGAAAAAAAGCTTAATCTGATATTGGTTATACTTCTTTGTTTAAGTTTTTTTGAAACTAAGATTCGATTTCAATTTTTCAAAGGCTATGATGAAGATGGAAATAAGTTGATAGCTATAAATGGCGATGTTGCAGATGAGCGTGATTTTTATATTAACTATGTGCCTATAGATATTCAAATTAAATTCGGCAAAACGATTCACAGGGCATTTGAAGGGATTGATGCAAAAATATTAATTGAGGGTGGTCAGGCATGCTTCGGATATTTTGCCAACTTCAACTATTGTCAGGAAAAACATGGGTTAACGGATACTTTGATCGCGCATTCAGCAGTTAAAGATCGCGGAAGGATCGGTCATGAGAAAAAAGGTACACTTGAATATTTTCAAAACAAAGGAATTAATTTTGTCTTTTTCAGTGCTGAAAACCCTTTAGATTCATTCTCCGCTGCCACCATTTTTCTTCCACCATACGAAGTAAAAATGACAATAATATCATACAGTATTGATATGATGAAGAAAATAAAAGAACGATATGGTGCTGATTTTCATTATACCGATTTTCCTACTTACTTAGATGATTATATTAAAAACGATTTACCAATTAAGTCTCATGAAAGTTTGAAAAAAGATTATGATAAATTTAATTTGTATTATTTTAAACATAACAACGATAAAGAAAGAGAGAATCAATTTTCAAATACACTTAATAGGATCTCCCAAAAGTAATTTGTAATTAAAATGAATTAATAAAGTTAAATAAAGTACACACATTGAGTGCGGCTGTCTCAGTTCTAAGACGAGAAGAACCCAGCGAAGTAGATTTAAATCCAAATTGATTTGCTAAAGAAATTTCTTCCGG
>JANLOW010000436.1:0-4620 GCA_031366785.1 Bacteroidota bacterium
CCCGGACTACGATCTTTGCAGGATAAAGGTCCGCTGCTCAATATTCTTCTCGGCATCCAAAAATTAAATAGTGAATTAACTTCTTCTTCAAGTAATGGAAAGCGTAAGCCAATTCTACTGAAAATTGCACCTGATTTAACAGATCAACAACTTGATGAAATTATCGAAGTTGTTCTCGAAACAAAAATCGATGGAATAATTGCAACTAATACAACAATCTCTCGTGAAAATTTAAAATCATCTAAAGAAGAAATTGAAAAAGCAGGAGCAGGGGGGCTTAGTGGAAAGCCATTAACTAAGAGATCAACAGAGGTAATAAAATATCTTTCTCAAAAAGCAAAAAAACGGTTTCATATTATTGGCGTAGGAGGAATTCATTCTCCCAATGATGCCATCGAAAAATTAAAAGCCGGTGCCGACCTTATTCAACTCTATACAGGTTTTATCTACGAAGGCCCTGCACTAATTAAAAAAATCAACAATGAAATTCTAATACAAAAAATTTGAACAATTATTATATTATCTAAAAAAATTACCATTACCAGCAACAATTAACCAATAAGAAATAACTAATATCTAAAGACTAAAGACTAATAACTAAAGACTAACAACCAACAACCAATCACTTCCCCGAGTAATGCTTCAACACCTTCGCTTCTAAATAAAAAATAATTTCCTCTGCTACATTTTTAATTTGATCACCTGTTCTCTCCAATTTTCGAATTGTGGAAATAATATGTAGTCCCTGCGCTGTTTTTTCCGGCTTTGATTTTATAAAAGTTTCTATAACATGGTTTGCATTTCCATTTATGTCATCCAGAAAATCATCTTTTTTAAAAGTGCCTCTGGCAAGTTTTGTATCTTCATGATCAAATGCCTTCTTTACATCATCCATCATTTGAATTGACATACTAAACATTTCATTGAGTTTCGTTACAGTTAATAACTCTTTGTCGAATGCTTCATTGGTTTCCATAACATAACGACTTATACCATCAGCTATATCACCGATTCGTTCAAGATTGGAATTAATTTTAAGTACTGCAAGAACAAAGCGTAGATCAATAGCTACCGGATTAAATAGGGCAAATATATTCTCACAATCTTTATCGATTTTTAATTCTAGTGCATTCACACGCTTTTCATTAAAATTAACTTCTCTGGCCAACTCACGATCCAATAACATGATTGCTTCATTGGCTTTCGTCATTTGCAACTGAACAAGATCAAACATCTCCAACATTTCAGTTTTTAATCGCTTTATTTCAATTTCTAGATGTGTCATTTTTTGTTATTCATTAATGGTTAATAGTTATTCGTTAATGGTTATTTGTTATCAATTGAAATCATCCGAACCTTCCAGTAACATAGCTTTGTGTTTTTGCTTCTGCTGGATTTGTAAAAATAATATCAGTAGCATTATATTCAACCAACTCGCCAAGATAAAAGAACGCTGTCTTATCACTTACCCTTGCTGCCTGTTGCATATTATGAGTAACTATAATGATAGTGTATTTATTTTTCAATTCATAAATTAGTTCTTCAATTTTAGCAGTTGAAATGGGATCCAAAGCGGATGCAGGTTCATCCATTAAAATTACAGATGGCTCAATGGCCAATGCTCTTGCTATACATAGTCTTTGCTGTTGTCCACCCGACAATTCAAATGCGGATTTTTTCAATTTATCTTTAACCTCTTCCCATAATGCCGCTTGTTTAAGCGATGTTTCAACACGTTCTTCAATATAAGAGCCATGATTCATTCCATTGACACGTAAACCATATGCCACATTCTCAAAAATACTTTTTGGAAATGGATTAGGTTTTTGAAAAACCATACCTACTTTTTTTCGCAACTCATCGATGCGTAAATTTTTTGAATGATATATATCTTTTTCATCAAGCAAAACATCGCCTTCAATTCGAACATCCGGAATTAGATCATTCATCCTGTTAAACAACCGGAGGTATGTTGATTTACCACAACCGGAAGGACCTATTAAGGCTGTTACAGTATTTGATTCAATGGATAAACTTATACCCTTCAAAGCATGAAAACTTCCATAATATAAATTAACATTTTTTGTTTCAATCTTATTCATTCTGATTAATTCATTTTAACTTTTTTGCTAAAATATCTTCTGAGAGCATTCGCTGCTATATTAAGGATAAGAACAAACAATACAAGAACAAGTGCAGTACCATAAGCCATGTCCCTCGACTCTTGTACTTTAGTACCGCTTGTTGAAATTACATAAAGATGATAGGGTAGGGCCATAACCTGATCGAAAATACTGGATGGTAATTTCGGTAAAAAATATGCAGCAACCGTAAAAAGTATCGGTGCTGTTTCTCCTGAAACTCTTCCAATTGATAAAATAAGACCGGTAATAATATTCGGATAAGCTATCGGTAAAATTACTTTCCGAATGGTTTGTAATTTAGTTGCACCCAATGCAAGGCTTCCATGTCTGAATGAATCATCAACGGCTATTAATGCTTCTTCCGTGACACGAATAACTACGGGAAGTGCCAGAATCCCTAACGTTAAAGATCCTGCAATTATGGAATCTCCAAAACCCATCGTCTTAACAAAAAGCGCCATACCGAAAAGTCCGAAAACTATGGATGGTATTCCTGCAAGATTATTTGTCATGAGTTTAATGAATCGTTTGTACCAACTATCGCGTGTATATTCGTGAATATAAATTCCTGCCATAACTCCCAATGGAAAGGCAATGATCATGGACCCGGCGACAAGATATAATGTTCCGATAATTGCAGGATAGATTCCTCCCTTTGTCATTCCATCCTCCGGCATCGAGGTTAAAAATTGCCAGTTAATCATATGCCAACCTCTGACAAAAATAAATTGAAGAATCCAGAAAAGAACGGCAATTACCAATAGACTAAGAATCCTGAAAATCCAGAAAGCGGTTTTTTCTTTTAATGATTTTGAAAAACTAGCCATTCCTTTTTCTTTTTTTACTTATTGACTGAACCCAGATATTTATAATCATCGTCATTAAAAAAAGAATGCATCCCAAAGCAAAAAGTGCTTTATAATGAACTCCACCGGATGGCGCTTCTCCTAATTCTGCTGCAATGGTAGCTGGTATCGTTCTGACAGGCTGTAATAATGAATGTGGCATTACAGCAGCATTTCCGGTTACCATTAGTACAGCCATAGTTTCACCGATTGCCCGGCCTATACCGAGAATTGCCGCCGCAGAAATTCCGGAAATAGAGTATGGAATTATTACTCGTCGTATAGTTTGCCATTGATTAGCACCTAATGCTAATGATGCTTCTTTCATACTTCTTGGCGTATTCCTGATTGCATCCTCAGTTACGGTAATAATTGTAGGAAGAGCCATGATTGCAAGAACTATACTACCCGCTAAGGCTGTTTCTCCAACCGGTAAATTAAAAAAATCATGAATCATCGGAACAATAACAATCAATCCGAAGAAACCATATACAACAGAGGGAATTCCGGCAAGTAATTCTATCACCGGCTTAAGTATTTTTCTTAATCTTTCATCAGCTATTTCTGCCATATAAATTGCCGTTGCAAGACCAACAGGTAAAGCAATTAAAATGGCAAAAAAAGAAACAAGTAGTGTTCCCATAATAAGTGGCAGAACTCCCAATTGCACGGCAGGTTCTGCAGTAGGAAACCATAGTTTACCGGTGATAAAGTCCGGAATGTTATTTTTTGCTACACTAACTGTTTTTCCCTTTAACGGATTTGTTAAATATTTTTTTGGATAAACGGCTAGAATTTCAGGTGTAATAGCCACAAGTGAATCTAATTTTGCAGGGAGGTGCTCAAAATTTTCTCCTAATTCCTCTTCTGAAAAGTAAGATGTGATATCGTTGATTGTTAAAAGAATAATGGAGTCATTTTTTCCTCCCACCAAATTCCAATGTGTTATATTCTGATCAAATATGTCTTTAATCTGCCTGGCTGAAAGTTTATCAACAGGATTATCTTTATTGACTACAATAACGTTTTCACTTTCAAGCGGAGAGGTATTAAATAAAGAAAATCCCTCTCTGAAAAGAAATAAAATTATTAATAGAACTATCAAAGTAGATAAAGAACTGCTCATTAACAGAACTCCTTCTACTATTTTTTCAATTAGTCTTTTAATTCGTTTAGCCACTTTAAATTACAATCAATAACTTGTAACAATTATTTAACATAGACTGTTTGATTATAGAAAAAGCAGTGGATCAACCACCGCTATTTAAAAATCTAAAAACAAATTTTTCTTATTATTTTCCCAATGGTATATAACCAACCTGGTCAACTACTTTTTGACCTTCAGCCGATAGTACAAAATCAATAAAAGGCTTTACGATTGATTCTTTTGAAGTAGGATAGTAGTAGTAGAGCGGACGGACAATTGGATAGGTCTTATTCATTGCTGCTTCTAAAGATGCATTCACAAAAGTTTTTCCATCATAAGATACTGCAATATCTTTTACATCTTTATTCAAATAGGCTAGTCCTACATAACCGATAGCTCCTTTTGTCTGGCTGACCGATTGTATAATTGCTCCCGTTGCAGGCATATTTAAAACCGATGAAGCATAATTTTTACGATTCATTAC
>JANLOW010000464.1:0-4224 GCA_031366785.1 Bacteroidota bacterium
CCTGTGTTGACCAAAATACGAGTTATAACCAACTTAAAAAAGGGTCACATGGAAAAGAATCAACAAGTACGCACACAACGTTATTTCAGTGAAGAATTGCGCCGAGAGATTGTAAAAAAAATAGAACGGAAAGATCTCACCATTTCCGGTGCAAGTCGAGAGTATGAGGTGAGCGGCACCTCGATTTATCGATGGATCTATCGTTATTCCTTACATTTGAAAAAAGGGATACGATTAGTTATGGAGAAGAATAGTCACGGTGAACGCATAAAAGCACTTCAAGATCGCTTAGCGGCTCTGGAGCAAGCGGTAGGACAGAAGCAAATGGAGATTGATATCCTGAATAAGATGCTAGAATTTGGGAGCGAGGATGTTGGCTTTGATATTAAAAAAAAGTTCGGTGGAAAGTCCTCCTCTGGTACAAAAACAACAAAGAATTCCACGACTACAAAACGAAAATGATTAACCAATATTTCCATATCAGCAAACAAGCGGTAAGTCAATACGAGCAACGCAATTTAAGTCGTATACTGTATCATGAAAATTTACTCATCGATGCTGAGCAAGAGCGCAAGCGTCATCCTCGGATGGGTGCTAAGGTGCTGTACGATCTACTTCAGCCAGAACATATCGGCAGAGTTGGATATGAAAAATTATTAATGGAAAATGGATTTCGGCTAAAACGATTGAAGAGTTATTTAAAAACCACAGACAGTGCCTGGGTTCACTATAAAAACTTAATAGCAGGAAGTACATTGAATGATATAAATCAGGTCTGGGTGAGCGACATAACCTATTACCAGACACCTGGTCAAGTGTGTTATATCACCACAATAATGGATCTGTATAGTCGTCGCATACTGGGATATTCCGTATCCGAACGAATGTTTGCTGAGGATAGCAGTATGCAATGCTTAAGAATGGCTATAAAAGAACGGGAAAATAAATTTTATGATTATTTAATTCATCACAGTGATCGTGGGAGTCAATACCGATATAAAAAATATATAGATCTATTGGAAAGTAAAGGAGGAAAAGTAAGTATGTGTAGATGTGTTTATGATAATCCTCATATTGAAAGGCTAAATGGGACTATAAAAAATGATTATTTAATTCCACTGGGAGTTGGTAGTTTTGAAGAAGTAAAAAAGATATTACCCATTGTAATAAAACGGTATAATTCAAAAAGACCCCATAGTAGTTTAGGGAAACTATCACCGGTGGGTTTTGAACAATACATAACAACGATTTCATTGGTAAATCATCCAAAAATGAAAATCAAATCGGAGTTATACACAATTCACAGTAATTAACAAAAAGAAAAAAGAAGCAAAAAAGAAAAAGGCTACACCATCAAATAATCTATTAAAAAAGGTCAACACTATTTAGTCTACCTCACCTTTATAATTTGTACTTAGTACTTTGTACTACTACCAACTAACTCCCGAATCTTCCCAACCAACACCTTCGCTATTTTCTCATTCGACTCAAATGTCCAGCCTGCAATATGTGGTGAAAGAATTACTTTTTCAGATTTTTTTAAAAACTGCCAGGAAGGGTTTTCAAAAAGACTATTCTGTCCCGAAAATTTTTCAAAAGATAAATCTTCGTATTCAATTACATCCAAACAAGCTCCCAAAATTTTTCCGGATTTGATATTCTTCACTAAGTCATCCGTTCGTACACATTTACCCCGTGAAGTATTTATAAAATAAACTTCCTTTTTGAACTTATTTAAAAAAGAGTCATCAATAAAATATGCAGTTTCATCCGTAAGTGGAACATGAATACTTAATATATCTGCATCATTAAAAATTTCCGGCATGCTGCTTTCCTTAACTAAAGCGCTACCAAACCCTTTTTTATATTTATCATAGGCAAGGATCCTGCAATCAAATCCCAGCAGCTTCTCTGCAAAAGAACTTCCCATATTTCCAAAACCGATTATACCAACCGTTTTTCCCTGCAATTCATGGCCGCGGTTTTCTTCTCTAATCCATTCTCCTCTTCGAACTTGCTGATCAGCGCGATTCAGGTTATTCATTAGCGACAACAACATTCCCGTTACATGTTCTCCTACAGCATCCCTGTTACCTTCAGGTGAATTAATACATTTAATATTTTTTGATTCAGCAAAACCAACATCAATATTTTCCATTCCAGCCCCTGCTCTTGCAATGAATATAAGACTCTCAGTCTTCTCCAAAATTTTTATGTCAAGATGAAGTCTGCTTCTAATAATGATTCCATCTAATTCGGGTATTATTTTACTTACTTCTTCATAAGAAAAACTATATCCTTCTATACACACATGCCCATCAGCAATTAATGCTTCAAAAAGTAAAGGATGACATGTATCAATAAACAAAATTTTCATTTTCCGGAAATTAGTTTCTCAACTGCATTTGTAAGTTCAACAAATTTTTCCCAACTCAATGCTTCTGCACGTAATTCTGCAAAAGGAATTTTATTTGATAATTCTTTTGTTACCAGTGACGACAATGCATTCCGCAGCGTTTTTCTCCTTTGATTAAATGCAGTTTTAACTACACGCCGGAAAGCGGTTTCATCACATTGTAAAACAAAATTTTTTTTTCGTATAAAATGCAGTACAGCCGATTTTACTTTTGGTGGCGGAGTGAAATCATTTTCATTCAATACACGAACAAGTTTTACATCGAACCATGTTTGCATAAATACACTTAGAATTCCATATTCCCTTCCTCCTGGATCTCCGGCTATTCTTTCCGCAACTTCTTTCTGAAACATGCCTACAATTTCCGGAATACTCTCTCTGTTATCCAACACTTTAAAAAGAATCTGAGTGGAAATATTATATGGGAAATTTCCAATCACTACAAAATTCCCCGGAAAATATTTATGAAAATCAATTCTTAGAAAATCGCCTTCCATGATATCATCTGCACGATCCGGAAATTTTCCATTTAGATAATTAATTGACTCTTTGTCTATTTCAATAACCTTTACATGCAAATCTTTCTTTTCAAAAAGAAAGTCTGTCAATACTCCCATACCCGGACCAACTTCCAAAACTTGTTTGCAGTCATCAGGTAATACAAGTGTATCAACGATTTCTTTCGCTATTGAAACATCATTCAGAAAATGCTGGCCAAGATTTTTTTTAGGACGTACTTTTTGCACATGAATTGATTTAAAACTTATATTCTCCAAATTCCGGACTAAACTCATCTGTTTTGAAAACTGGATTCAACTGGAAACTTTTCATTTCATATTTTTCATACAAGCCGTTCTGATCCGAAATTAATTGCCGCAATGGAAGCCAGCTTACTTTGTCAATATAAAATTCAATTTTCCGACAATAAAAATTTGGAATTTTTATCACCTGTCCTGCACGAACATTATCAAAACCGTCTATCGAAGGATTCATCATTAATATTGAATAATCATTCAAATGAAATTTTTCTGCAATGTCAATAACGTTCTCTTTCTTTTTAACTGTATAATTAATTTCCGTATAATCTTTGAAATCAAAAGCAACACGTATACAGGAATGATTATCCCACTGAACAGTATCAGTTATTGAGATATAATTATAAAACCGATCTCCATAAAATTTCAAATAATACCCGATCATATTAGTTACATAATCAAAACCAAGGTCACGAATGGAATGATGAGAATCCTTTCTTGCAATTGAACTATTCGGATTCATGCTAAAAGTAATAAAAGGAAAACTTCCCGGACTAACCATCATTTTATTATTATTCCACCCTTCCTTCCAGAGAATTTCTGTCCCCGGATTTGGATTTACAGAATAAAAATAAATTTCTTTAGGCTTTGCCAAAATTTTAACAAATCTTTCTGTCTTAACAAATTTATCACTTTTCATTCTTTCCTCGGTATACAATGTAAATTTCGCCGTTCCTAAAACCTCACTCGATTTTAGCATTCGCTGAATAATAACTTTTACAGAACTTGTCTGAGAAAAAGATAAATGAAAAGTAATTAATAAAAAGAATATAAATAAATATTTCATCAATCTATTGTCTCCAGCAATGTGCGAAAAGCAACAAACTTTTCTTTATAACGATTGTTATATTCACCCCTAAGCGCAGGAGCATATATGTCTTCGTATTGTTGAAACATCTCCATGTTTTCACAAGTGTATTGAACACAATAAGTAAAACCGCCTGATTGATCATCTCCTATCAAACGCAATAATTTATTCTCCTTAAACATACC
>JANLOW010000468.1:0-2043 GCA_031366785.1 Bacteroidota bacterium
AGGTGGTTCACATAAACAATCAGCTATAAGAGGCAAATATATCTGTTCAAGCCAGTATGTTATTGAAAACTTTTTTAGTAACACTAACCTTAAAGATGCTGCAAATTTTACACATCGCTTAAAGAAGATCAGAACGCTTACACCTTGCACTTTATCTATCTCTCTGGCATGATTGTTATAAGTATTGAATAGCCGCCAGTTGATAAATATCCATAATAGTTTGGCCAGCAGCTGGCATTCCAGCCTTTCCTTTTTTACCTTTTTCATTTTATCAATCCTAAAAAATGACTTCCATGTTTTGAACACCAATTCAATTTGCCAACGCAGGTAATAGGTTTTTCTGATAACATTAAAGGGTAAAATGACAGCATCTACATTTGTAATAAATAAATTGTATTGCAGCTTTATTTTAAGAAGTGCCGATGGAACTGAGCCCCGGCTCTTAGCTTTTACTTTAGCATTTGCAATACGTTTATTATATTCATTATTGCCAACCCTTTCAATAATAAGTCTGCATGGAACTTTATTTTTTTCATAAACCAATATATCAAGTTCTTTATAGGCGAGTGTATTTTTTTTGAAGTCCCGGTCAATCTTTTTCCAGTCCAGCGTTTTTCCATCTGTTGTAAAAACAACTGGTTGCGGAGGAAGGCGATTAAGAAAGAATGCCTGCTTGTCAACAATTGCAGAAAGATAGAGCGGTGTAATGTACCCGAGGTCTCTTATGTGAAGATCTCCTTTCGTTATTGAATTGATCGTTTCAAATGAATCCTGCTGATCATTTCTTAAACCCTTTGTCATTGCAAATGAAAGCCAGTTGCCGCTTACCAGGTCGTATTCGTATTGAAGACTCATTAATCCATTGCTCTTGCTAAAGTTGCCAAAGCCCTTATAATTATTGTCGTAGCTATCAGGTAAAGAGAACCTTGTAGAATCCTTGATTTTAATGCGTGGAAAGTGTAAGGAAGATCCTTTACCAGTAACCTTTTTAACCTGCCCACAAAGTAATTCGCTCAGTAATCCCTCAAGAAATTTTACAGATGCTGGTGTGAATTTTTTGTGCATGGCTTCTTTACTGATATCGATATTTATACACTTGGTTAAGATCAGCAGTAAGGTCTGGCAAACTTGTATGCGCCTGATCGCTCTCATTAAAAAGCAGTGTGTTTACAAAGCAACTTGGGGGAACTTTACTCTTCCTTATCATGAACTTTGTGTCCTTCGCAATGCGGTCAATAGTCTGTTCTGAGAGACTATTGTCCATAACAAAAGAAAGGTCTCTTTTATGTTGTTTTATCAACAACTTCTTATCGATTTTAAGCCTGTTTCTCCCATACAAACGTTAACTTGTTGCTTCAAAAGCACCGGTATTATAAAATTAAACCCAGGTGCTTTTATAAATATTATGGGGAGAAAATTGAAAACGGTCACTGCTCCGAGGGGAGCTTTTTCTCATTAATTTAATCAAGGTCTTTTCTCTTAAGTTAGCGACTATGGTGGAGACACCGGGCCACGGGAAGAAAGGGTTTTCTGTAATGGACGATTACCAACCAGGGAAGCAGGCTTGTAAAAAGGTCGTCACCTTTCAAATAAATAGAACTCAGTCTGGCGCAGGAGTGTATCAGGCGAACGAAATCATAATAGGCGCTGGAATGAGGCGATGGTTTGCAGGGTTGGGTTTCCCGTGTCAGCACGTTACTACTATCTGGTAATAAAAAGTTGCCGCATGGAAGATCAGTAACAAGAAGGCACAGGAGATGGACACCTGCGCCGGATGGCATAATCACAGCTACTTCAAATACAGATGAATGTTTTTAATATACCTGCAATATTCCTCCACTTAAAGCCCGCAAATAAATTTCACCGAATTAGCCTAATTTCATTACTACAAATTGTTAGCCGATGAAAATTTTACACCTGCCATCTTTCCCCTTTATAAAAATATTCACTTATTCCTATATCCTATGTAGTTTCATCAATACCGAAAATATATCAGCACAAACAAATAGGCCCGCATTGTATAAAGTGTTAACGTTAACCGGG